>NZ_JBXWRL010000040.1:0-52202 GCF_059612885.1 Ruegeria sp. YKSD179
TATTCACGGCCCAGCTTTCGGGCTTTATCAACTGCCTGGCAGCAACGAGCCGTCTGGCGGTTGGGTTTGGAGCACAGGTGAGCCACTCACATATACGCGGTGGTCGAAGGGTAATCCTGACAATTTTCGCGGCAGGCAAGGATATGGTCACTTTTTTGCCAACCCAAAACATTCACGCGAACCACACTTTTGGGACGACGGGAGTGACTACGCAAGGACATTTGTTATCGAGATTGAATAGCAGGCGTCACTAAGTCCGTTTTTTTAAAGTTACAGTTCCAAAGATGTATTTCAAACTCAGGTCACTTGCCCACTTCGGACTGGTCAGATTTTTCTGATGGCACCTCTTCTAACTGCAAACGCAAACCCCCGACAGTTTTTTTCTCGATTCAAGGCCAGAGATTTACTATACTAAAGTAGCAATCAGTGAGTGGTTGTGTTTTCAAACGATTCTGGCCGCTTCTCCGACACATCGGCGAAGCGGCCAATTTTTTGTGCGATGGGTTTAGAACGAACATTTTCTAGCAAATCTTGTTTGGGTTATGTTTAAAGATCTCTTTTGATCTCTTCGTCCTCGAGTTTGTTCCAAGCTGCAAACCAAACTAAAGTCTAGGGTCCGTCTATTGCTCAGAAATTCTCAGGGTTAAAGACCTCGACTCTTAACTAAGAAATCCTCAACTGCATCAAAGCGAAGTGCTCGAATTTGCGAGCAAAGCTGCCTGTGTTCTGTTACTGACCCTAAGTTTTCCTAAGATATTCGTGACGTGAAATTTCACGGTTACTTCTTTCAAACTCAGATCTTGCGCTATCGACTTATTGGATTGCCCCGAAGCAAGCATCCGCAGAATCTGTCTTTCTCGGACAGTTAAGCCATAGTTTTGGAGTTCGCTGTCAGGCTGACCCTGGGAATTGCCGGCAGAGATTTCAACGGGATTATTCGCTATCAGTTCATTGATGCCGGCTAGCATCAAGTCGACTGGCATAGATTTTGGGAAAAAAGCAAGCGCCCCAAGTTCAATGGCTTTATCCGCAACTTCAGGGGAAGCAACCCCTGAAATTATCACTGTTTTTTGGTCGGGAAACCGCGATCGGAGCCGGATCAAACCTTCCAAACCGTCCATCCCTGGCATCTGATAGTCGATAATTGCAAGATCGATGTTTCTGAAAGTTGAAAGCGCGACGTATGCCTCCTCAGCACTTGAGGCTACCTTCACTTCGAAACCGGCTTTTTCAGCCAGGTAGCTGGCCAATGTATCGCGAACCAGTTGATGATCATCGGCTAGTAAAATGGTGCTCATCAAGAACCGAACAGCCTCCGAGAAAGAACTATTATGCCTCAAACAACGATTGACTTAGACTCTGTTAATCTATGTTCGACGCTCAAATCAGTGATAGCTTGATTGTAACACCATGCAACCGGGGAGGCCAATTCTATGAACTTAAGAAATGCTCTGACTATCGTGGCTACTTTCGCCGTGATGTGTTTTTCATCAGCCTATGCACAAAATTCGATCCCGTTGACAGTTGTGCTTGTGGGCGGCGAGCAGAAAGAACTCTCGTTGGAGGTTTTGGATTCGCTAGACCAAGTTTCCTTTTCCACCTCTACTATTTGGACTGACGGAATTCACCAATTCAGCGGTGTTCCGATTTCCAGTCTTATCCAACACCTAAACGCCGATGGCGAACTCCTTAAACTTTATGCCTTGAACGATTATTCCGTTGAGATGCCGGTTGCAGAGCTCGAGGAAGAAGTTCCAATTATTGCAACTCGGATTGACGGGGCCACAATGTCGGTTCGGGAAAAGGGACCTTACTGGATAATGTTTCCGTTTGACGACAGTCCCGATTATCAGACCGAATCTAACTATGCGCGCTCGGTTTGGCAGTTGAAAAGAATTGACCTTCTCGAATGATTTGTAGGCATTTCTGGGCTTTAAAGCGAAGGTTTATGGAGGTGCAATGCGATTTAGGTTAGGCCGGATTCTTATTCCGGCATCTGTTTTGTTTCTTGTTGCGCTCGTGGTCGCCTTGGGCCGTAATCTTTGGCTTGAGCAGCGCGCGCTATCTACTGCTGGCAGCGAGAACGCCCAATGGACGATTTTGCAGTTGGACACCGAGTTCGCCAATCTGCGTTCCGTCTTGCTTGAAGAATCTTCCCGTATCAGCCCAGACACCGCAAGAATTTACGTACAGACCCAAATAGCCTTAAGTCGTATCGATCTCGTTAGCCAAGGAACGGCTCGAGAAATAATTGAGAGCGATAACCGCGCGTCGGAGTTGTTACGGGAACTTCAACAATTCGCCGATGAAACAGAAAGGCTTACGCAAAGTAACAGCTCAACCAACGATGTTGTTGAAATTGTCAACTTAACGACACGGTACCAACCGGTAGCCCGTGAATTGGCATTGTTGGGTATTTCCATCGGAGCCGAAAGAACCGAGGCCCGTAGGCAAGAATTTTCGTCAGCTCTCAGAAATGCCGGCCTGGTCGCGACTTCAGTCGTCATCGTATTAGCGGCAGTACTTCTGTTTCTGTACAGAATGCTAAGGCTTTCCAGAAAGCGCGACCTTGCACTTCGCGAAACAACAGCCCGGTTAGAGTCTACAGTGTCTGCTTCGCTTGATGCCATAGTCATCGGAAATGAGAGGGGTGAAATTGTAGAATTTAACCAGGCTGCTGAACAGGTTTTTGGTTCGAAGAAAAAAGACGTTTTAGGCAACATAATCGAGGGCACAATCCTCCCAGATGTTCATTATCAAGAAAATAATAACGAGCCTAACGCGCTAATCCCAAAACTCATTCCCGGGCTTCCCGAAAATAAGCGGGTCGAGATTTTGGGAACGAGGCGAAATGGAGAAGTGTTCCCAGCAGAGGTCAATGTGACAAGGGTATCGAATACAGGCGGCGGCTTGGTCGCCGTCTATCTGCGCGACATAAGTGAAAGAAAGCGCAACGAGCAAGCGTTATTGGAGGCCAAAGAAAGAGCGGAGCGAACTGATCGAGCAAAATCACGGTTCTTGGAAATAATGAGCCATGAAATGCGAACTCCTCTCACCGGAATTCTTGGAGTTCTCGACTTGCTAAAAACTACAGACCTCACGGAGAAGCAAAATCACTTTCTGGAGGTAGCAATCGGGTCGGGAGAGATTCTGCTCGAACAAATCAACGAAGCCCTTGATATTACACGCATTGAGTCAGGTTCGTTGGTTCTGTCGCCCGTTACATTCAATCCGTACGAGAAAATTTCTCAAGTCATCGCAATTCTTGAACCATTAGCAATGAAAAAAGGATTGGAACTTGAAACCGACCTCGATCAAAACTTGTCGGCCAACTTTATTGCCGATGAAGTGCGGGTGGGCCAAATTGTCACGAACCTTGTTGGAAACGCTATCAAGTTCACTTCCCAAGGAAGTGTCCAAGTACAGCTAAGGGGTGATAGTGCCCAGCATATTACTGAGTTGGTTCTGACCGTCTCAGACTCAGGAGATGGGATACCAGCAGACCAACTTGAAAAAGTTTTCGAAGATTATGTGACCCTAGCTCCTGTCAAAGGCCGGCAGTCCAGAGGGGATGGTCTTGGGCTTCCTATTTCAAGAAAAATTGCGAGAATGATGGGCGGGGACATTACTGTCTACTCCCAATTAAATCGCGGAAGTCGCTTCACCCTCAACCTCCCCTTAAAAACAGCTTCGAAGCCTCAGCAAATTGGGTCCAAAGTTGAACGCACAAGTATAGGGAATTCTGTCTCAGCTACGCGAAAACTTTCTGTTCTTGTCGTTGAAGATAACGTAGTTAACAATTCGGTTCTTTGTGAAATGCTATCAAGCCTGGGTCATCGGGTTCACAGTGCGGTCTCAGCAACCGACGGCTACGAACTGGCAATAAACACTAAATTTGACGTTATTCTGTTGGACATTGGTCTGCCTGACGGTGATGGGTGCGAACTAACTGAAAAGATAAGAAAATCTGGCGGGTTGAATGCAACCAGTCGGATTCATGGGCTTTCCGCATACGACGAAGAGGAATACTTGGATAAGGCCTTGGCTTCAGGGATGGACGGATACACAACCAAGCCAATTCGGCTTCACGATCTACAAAAAGCATTGCTGGGAGAACCATTGGATTCGAGCCCCGTGCCTGCCGACAAACCATTAATAGACAGGAATATACTACAGGAACTTGGTGACACATTGGGTCAAGCGCAAATGGAAAAAGCTCTTTTGGAATTCTTCCGAGAGATGTCTGATTTCTTTGCGGAGCATGAAAATCTACCTGACTTGAGTGAAAGAAGCGAATTGGCGTCTCATCTCCATAAACTTAGCGGCGCTGCTGCCTTGTTCGGGTTTCGTTCGTTGACGAAAGTTATTGAGGACACACGAAAAGAAGCAACCGAGGCAGATATAAACGGATTGGAGATTGCCTTAGATCATTTAAAGCAAGAGACGGAAAACACTCGCAGGAGAATGGGATAAGCGAAATCAAACCTGAAGATCCGCACCAACCTAACGACCCGTCCATTTAGTCGTACTTTAGGCGAGTTTTAGTTCCCCAAACTATTCTAATTGGTAGGTTGATAAAATTTTGCGATAACAAATAATTAAGGAAAGGTTCAAATCAGAAGATCTGCAACCACTCACTGGAACGATCTATCGTTCTTAGCCCGCCGACGCAGCTCGGCGGGTATTTCTTTTCGGTGAGGCGGAAATTCGGTCAGGTGACATCTAACCACTTTGAGGTCTGCTCTTCCTGGACTCTATGGTCTCGTTAAATGGTAATGTTTGGCCGTCTTACCAACAGGCATGGCAAGAATTAGACGAACCTCGGCCATATTATTTCACCAATTCAGTTGCACCTTTTAGCGACCACTTGGCTCCCTATCCCCAAGTGGAAGAGCGGCTCGCGAACGGCTTCGTCATTAATACAGTTTTGGGCAAAGCCACCGCGAACGTTCGTCTACCCGCCCAGTGGTGGGCCGCTGGGCGGGTTTCAAGAGGGTCATTTCAGAGAAACTAATTAGGAACGCGCATCAACGACCGCAGAAAGGTTCTCAGGCAAACTAAAAAAGCGCTGAGGAAGTCGCGCAAGCGTCTCTTGCACCAAGACATTAGGTCACCACAATCATATCAACGCAAAAATCCTTGCCTGACCGCCAGTGCCACCTTGGATTTTCGGCGCGCCCACGATGAGTGTTGCTCCCGATGCTGGCACTTCATCTAGGTTTGCAATGCACTCGATTCCAAATCGCCCAGTTGGCAACCAAGCATAATGGGTCGCGAAATCCTGACTGGCCCCTAAGTCGAGCGAAAGTGTGTCTACTGCAATCGACCGTGCACCCGTCTCCAGGAGCATCTGCGTCGCTTCAATATGGAATCCCGGATAATGCTGAATGCCGTCTGCGTCTGCATTCCTGAATCCGGGGGTATCCGTCTTCGTACTCCAACCTGAATTCATGGCCACACAAGCTCCATCGGGGATCGGACCGTTGGCATCTATCCAAGCCTGCAGGTCCTTTGGCGTCACTTGGGTATCGGCATCCTCTGCAGCGCGAGCGCGGATATCGACTACGGCTAATGGGCAAACCAAATCGTTAACTGGGATTTCGTCCACAGACAGACCGTCTGCTGAGAAATGCAAGGGCGCATCAATGTGAGTTCCCGAATGCTCGTCCACTGTATAGACGAACACGTTGAACCCGTGGTCGGCGAAATTTGCAGGTTGTTCGCGGTTCAAACCCGGTTCGCCGACCCAGGTCGGGAATTCTTCACTAAAGGTGTGGGTCATATCTACAACACGACCATGACCGGCCGCCAAGGTGGCCGGCGCTGAGGCGACCAACCCTGCAGCCGCTGTTACTGGCACCGCGGCTGATGCACGCAGTATGTCACGCCGGCTCAACATCCGGTTCTTTACTGAATTCATTACGCAAATATCACACAAGGCAATTCTCCTTTCTTAGATTGTGTCCGGTGCGGCGCTTGTGAATAGCCAAACCGGGGGTCAGTAAGAAGGCAATGTCGCTCGATGGGATCGCAGCCATAACAAAAATCCAAGATCCACCGTCAATCGAACTTCCGGGATTGCACCGTCGCCAATGCCACTTCCAGTCCGGTGCAAGGGACGCATAACTTGCGATCCGAAGTAGAGCGAATAAACGTCTGCGATCAGTTTAAAGGACAGCGTTCCGAACACTCGGAATTCCCCATTCCACCACTCGACTCGCTCAGAACGTTAACACGTTTTCAAAATCATTTGCTTTGATGTTCGAAAAAGAAATTGGAAACCAAATTCGTATTGCGACTGTGCGAGTGTCTCTTGTTACGAGACCTCTGCACCCAACTTCGAACTGAAGCACACTTGACATATTTCGACAGACCCAATTTCGAGACCAAGCAACTTTGCTTTTTTTTTGATTGGATTTGATCCAAAGTAATGGATCAAACGAATAAATCATATCGTAGGGTCAAAGGAAAGATTGCGGCGGAACTCAAGGCTGAGGCAAGCTTCGACGCTTACCGATACCACGAAACTGTCGTCAGAGTGGGAATTTGAATATCCTTCAAGAATTCAACGATATAGATAAATCGTTGCCTTTTGCGGCCGCTAAGTGGCCTGACCGGGTTGCGTTCCGAAGCAATGGCGAATCCATCTCGTACCTCACGCTTCTCAGAAAAGCCGAGGCGATGGCTGTCACCCTTCGTGCGGTTGGCGTCAAACCTGGCGATCGGGTGGCGTTGGCTTTGTACAAAGGTTTGGAAATGCCGATTGCCATACACGCAATTTGGATGGTCGGAGCAGCCTTTGTGCCATTAGACCCGATGGCGCCTGTGGAAAGATCCACCCAAATCATTTCAAATTGCGACACTTCAGTAGTGGTTGGCGCACCACGAAGTTCAGATTTACTTCAAAGAATTGCACTTGAAAACAAAGTTGTAGTCGTTGGTGCTTCAATCCCAAATTGTGACTGTGCCGTGCCTGATGAGCAGGTCACTAACTTTGTTTGCCACGAAAACGCACGTGATGATTTAGCTTACATAATTTTCACTTCCGGCTCCACGGGTACACCCAAGGGTATTTGCCACACTTTCGCTTCTGGAAGCGCTTTTGCTCACGCATGGCTAAGGCAATATGGGCTCAGACCCAGCGACGTTTTTTTCAACACCGTGCCCCTTCATTTCGATTTTTCTTTGGCCGATTTTTTTACTCCGCCTATGGTCGGAGCGACGACCGAGCTGGTTAAAGAGCAGGTGCTGATGTTCCCAGCAAGCCTTTCACAGTTGTTGGAGGAAAGCAGAGGGACAATCTGGAGTTCTGTTCCGTACACATTCTTACAACTTTGCGAGCGTGGAGCCTTGGAGCAACGCGACCTGTCCCATCTCAGGTGGATAATTTACGGTGGTGAACCAATGCCTCCGTCGGCTTTGCCAATTTTGCGAAACGCTTTAAGCGCCAAAATTTCAAACTCTTATGGGCCGGCCGAAGTAAATCAGGTCTCAGAATATACAGTGCCTAATGACCACCCTACGGACATGCCAATACCGATTGGTCATAACATGGATCACGCCACTTTCTTACGGGCGGATGACGGTGAACTGCTCGTGTCTTCAACTTCGATGATGCGCGGCTACTGGAACCGTCCAGACCTGAATGCCAGATGTTTTGCAACAATTAAGGGCAAAAAATACTACCGAACAGGTGACAGGGTTAAATTAGATTCTGAAGGTCGCTGGGTGTTTCTGGGACGGGAAGACCGCCAAGCGAAAGTACGCGGCTATCGCGTAGAACTTGACGAGATCGAACTAGCTATGAACTCTCACGAACTAGTTTCGGAAGCGGCGGCAATAGTTTCGCCTGACGGATCAAAAATACTGGGCTTTGCAATTTTGGCAGACAATCAGGAGCTGGAGATGTCTGACTTTAAAGGCTTCCTGAATTCCAAGTTGCCAGGTTACATGGTTCCCGACGAACTGGAATTCAGAAAGTCATTTGCCAAAACCAGCACGGGCAAGATCAATCGAAGAAGTCTTATGGAGACCGCCAAGTGAGCAGAATAAGCGATCAAGAAATTGCAGATTTCATCTCGAAAACCATCTTGGATGGTAGGCAGGTTTCAACGACGCAAGAATTGTTGTTGTCAGGAATTCTGGATTCGCTTGGGGTCATGACCCTAGTCGCGTTTTTAGAAACGGAAATGAAAATTCAAATTCCAACCGAGAAAATCACGTTTGAAAACTTTAGCAGTGTGGAACAGGTGTCGGGGTTTTTGAATACTATCTGAATTCAACCAATCAATGGGTTATACCCTAATGCTTTCGATTGATGAAAAGTGCGAAGAATTCCGCAACTTCGGCCATGAAGTTTTGAGCGAAGATGTGGAGGAACGAGATAGACGCGGGGCCAAAGACCCATCGGATTGGATGGGCCTGTGGCAGTCCGCCGCACTTAAAGGAGTGTTGGGTATAAACGTGCCGCAACAGTTCGGAGGCGAGGGGCGGTCTTTTACAGATTCTTTTCAAGCGCTGCATTCTCTTGGTAAAGGATGCCGCGACAATGGCATGTTGCTAGGCCTTAACGGGCAACTTTGGGCTATGCAGCATTCGATATCGGTGTTTGGGAACGAGCATCAAAAGGCTAAATGGCTACCTGCTCTCGTAGACGGTGAAGCGGTCTGCGCGCACGCTGTAACTGAGACGAATAGCGGGTCGGATGTGACCGGCATACGCGCGACGGCGGAAAAAACAAAATATGGATATCGTCTTAACGGGGAAAAGATTTGGATCGGCATGGCGCCTGCTGCAGACGTTGCTCAGGTATTCGCAATAACCAACCCGGATCACGGTGCCTGGGGAATGTCGGCGTTTATTGTTGATCTCAAGTCACCCGGAGTTTCAAAAAGCGCCCCATACGATAAGTCTGGTCATCGAACAGTACCGACCGGCAAACTAACGTTTGAAGACGTAGAAATCCCGGATGAGTCACTGTTGGGATCCGAAGGTTCCGGTCACGCAATTTTTAACCAGTCTATCGCCTGGGAACGAAGTTTCATTTTCTCTAGCCATTTGGGGGCCATGAAAAGGCAGCTCGACGAAACGGTTTTGTTTGCACGCGACCGCGCCCCGAATGGTAAACCGATCATAAACAACCAGACCGTTTCTAACCGAATTGCCGACATGCAGGTTCGCTATGAAATTTCGCGACTCTTGATAGAAAATGCTGCTCGCGAAATAGACGCTGGAGTTAAAAACCGAATGACACCTTCGGTTGTGAAATTATCTGTCGCCGAAGCACTTCTGGAAAATGCGTTGGAAGCACAGCGCATCAGGGGCGCAAGCGGATACCTGACCGGAGAATGCGAGAGAATGGTCCGGGATATGGCTGGAACGATAACGCTGGGTGGAACATCGGATATTCAACGCCTCCTAATTTCCGCTTATCAGAAAGGCGCCGTCAGAACTTAATCCGGTCACAACTGATTGTATTTGGACTTCTCAGCCTCTGCAGTTGGTATAACTAGGCCCCTTTGTAATTGCCGCGAAAACTACAAAATTGATCAGGGTCAAGGAGAAACATTCATATCTGATTAAATCTTGCTTTCGGAGAACTTACCGAAAGGAGTTTGGAGATGGTTGAGAAATCCCACACCAGCGGTTTTTGGCCTTCCCTCTATGATCCATTGCGCCAGATGGGCGAACGGGTTGCTGAATGGCTCGCGCCAGCATCCGAAGCTGCCGGAAGCGACGACTCATATCGAATTGCTGTCGAGCTCCCCGGAGTAGCGGAAAGGGATATCCATCTGAGTGTTGAGGAAGGCGTCGTTATTTTGAAGGGTAAGAAGCGATCCGAGCGCGAAGAAACAGGAGAAACCTGGTTCTTCTCCGAACGGCAATACGGCTCGTTTAGCCGTTCTTTTCGACTGCCCCCAGACGCAGAAGGGGACAAAGTCGACGCACAACTCAAGGACGGTGTTCTGACAATCACCATTCCAAAGAAGACACCAAGGAAGCAAGAAACCTCCAAAGTGGAAATTCGCAAGGGTTAGTATCAACCAGTGCTACCAATGCGTTGTCGGAGAAACCGGGTATGAGGCGTAAATCGGTCGACAATTGTCTGGCAACGACCGCCTCAGACCTTTCCAGGTGCGTGGTGTCCAGGTCATGATGGTTTTAGCGCTTGTCTGATTTTCCGGACTTATCATCAACTTTCCAACATGGATTCCGCCCAAGCACTTTTCTATCCGCATTTGAAACCGGGACGATTACTTAACGTTGCAAAGCAATCCTTGGAACGGTTGGCCGCTCAGGAAGAACTCGCAACGCATCAAACAGTACAAGGGTGTTTGCATAATAATTAGAGTATGAAAGCACTCATGTTAAAGGCGTGACGGGGTCCGAAGCTGGAACGCTCTCACGGTGAATGCGCAATAAATTGCAAACGCGCGGCACCACAAAAGCGTTCCGCCTACACATAGCAGCGACCTTTAACCACTATGCCGCTAAGTTCGCTTTAAGCGTCAAAGTTCCAGATGTCGCGTTGAACCTTCCATCCATCAGCTCCGTTGCGTAGGTAAAGAACATATTTCCCAGCAAGCTGTTGCCCTCCCATCGAGCCAGCCAGCGTTCCCATTGTTACAGCAATGTCACCGCTGACATGAGCCGCAGTGATAGTGGCAACCACATCACTCAGACCTCCGTCAATTGCGGCCTGCCAATACTCACGTATGGCACTAAGACCTGACATTGTGGGCGCACCAGGCGGCATCAACGCCCCGTCTTCGGCGTATGGTGCTGTTGCCATATCTGCGTCTTTCGCATTGATCCCTGCGATGATCGCCGCATCCAGTTCTTTAACTTTTTCAATGTCCGACATTTTCTCCTCCCACATTTTTTGTATGCCCCAAGACTACCACACATTCCTGAGTCGATGTTCTTCTATGGTTCCAAGTCCCTTTTAACCAAAAAACATAATGGGATACATCGGATCAGGATAATCGGCAGGCGATGTTATTTAGTGACCATCACCCCTAGCTTCTTCGCTCAAAGTGTTCCTCAACTGGCCTGCGTTCAATCGACGGCGTGCCGTTGGATGTTTCCTTACTCTTGGGGTTGTCGAACAAAAATTTGACCACAACTTCAAACAGCAACCACAAGGCGACGACCCCCAGTACCGCCACAAATAAATGAAACATTGGGTTCGCCATATTTCAGTTCCTTTCACTAAGATATAAAGAACGGTTCAGGACAATGGATAACTACACGCCAGGGCTCAGGGCCGGTTTCAAATGCGTGTCATTTGCTCAGCCACCATGTGCCCCAACCAATGTGAAATACGCCGGTTGACAGGTTCCGCGTCACTTCCTCGAACCGGACATCAAGCAACACTGCATTCTTTCCGTCCAAATAGCGCTGCCCAGATAGAGCGAACGCATTCATCACGTCATGAATTGTGCACGGCTGTTGGATAGTCAGCTGCATTTCCATGGGTGGAGTTAGGTCGTCATCCTGATCCCACCCTTGTATCACGGTCGCAAATTTGGTGCCGGCCTCAAAGGTTTGAGCGGCCAGAGCCGGGTCAATCTCCCGTATTGCCGTTTCTGTGTTGTTCACAAACACGGGGCGTCTCCTCTCAGGTTTCGTAGCGCGGGGTTCTAAACCTCTGCACTACCGAAGTGGTGGCACCTGAAGTTCCTTTCATGTGAGATTCCGCCAACCTAATGCGAATTTCTGCCAGCCCAGAGTTGGCATAATAGATGTTGGCGTTCCCAGCATGCATCCCGCCGCATAGCCGTGTTTATTGAACCGATTGAGCTCGGCGCACATCAATCAAACTATCTTCCGAATAGTAGGTAAACTGACGGCACTGATCTCGATGCAGAAAATCCGAAAACTTAAAACGACAAGCGTATCTTGGCATCAGTGAAACAGTGATTGAAATGTGGTAAAGTGTATTATGACTTCAAGTGATCTTTCAGCTGAAGAAGAAATGCGCCGTCGAATATTTGGCGGGGGCAGATTGCTTCTTGAAAATCTATCCCGGGACGAGCTGTCAGCGCTGTATCCCATGTTGATCAACGGTGACGCGGAAATAATAAACGAAGCCTGTAAACCTTATGTAATCCGCAAGCTTCCACGTTGGTAGGTTATCAGCGTTTTCATTAGGCGGCTTAAGTTATTCAGGCAAGCCCTGAATCTGTTTGGGTTCTGTCTCAACTTAGGTACTTACTTCACTGCCTTTCCGATTGTTCGCGTATTTGCTCGATCGAACGGGCGGCGAAGTTGCCCGACAAAGATTCATCTACCATCGCTTCCAACGCCGGCAACGCCGAAGAGGCCGAACCGCCTATTTCTCCCAGTGCTATTGCCGCTTCTTTTCTGACAAAGACTGAAGGACTATTCAGAAGTAAGATAAGTTCCGGCACTGCAGGCGCCGCCTCAGCACCAAATAACGCAAGCGATTGTGCAGCCGTTCGTTGTTCGTTGGCATCCCCGCGGGATAGGTCAGACTTGAGACTCGCTACCGTAGTACTTGGGGGCAGCGCGGCCAATCGAAGACCCTTGTTAATTCGATTGTTCAAATATTGATGTTCTCCAACCCAACGCACGATAAAGAAATACTCGCGGACGACTTCCTGCAAGGCGCCCTCATGTTCTCCTTTCTGCCACCTATCTATCATTGCCCGCGCCGCACGGCGTTTTCCGTTCAAAGCCAGAACCGATGCTGCAAAAGGCATCAATTCAATTGCCTGAGGGTTTCGATCCAACTCCTGCAAAATGGCTGCCTCGGCACTGTTTAAATCATTCTTTGCGAAATGTGCCGCCCCTTCGAACAAGGCATAATGACTGGGATAGGCAGGATCGAGACGCATTGCAGCTTGGACAAAAGCCAGACCTTCCTCTGGTTCGCCGCCCGCAATTAACGCCCACCCCATAGTCAAATGTGCTTCGGGGTCACTGGGCTGTAAAGCAATCGCTTTTGCGGCTTCCTGTCTGGCTTCGTCCGTTCCCCGGCTTACACCCGCTGCGCTATCCCAATCCGGAAGGTTGAGGCTGACGATGGCCCTTATGACGTGGATCAGCGACGTATCTTGCTGGGTTACTTCACGGAAATACTTGTAAAACAAACCGATATGCATTTTTTCGTCGGAGTTGGCGAACCCTCGCCAATGGTGAAAAATGTGCGGTCGCAAGTGGGCCAAAGCCAGTGTAGCCCACGCGCGTCCGTAGTTTGGATCAAGTGCGACTGCTTGCTCGAAATGCGGAATCGCTGCCAGATTATCCCTTTCATTAAATTGCGAGTACAACTCCCAGCCACGTTGGAAAGCTTCGCGCGCCTCGACCATTTTGGTTTCAAAATTTTCGATCGCGAACCTACTTTGAGTGTTCAGCGGAACCTCCAGTTCCTGCGCGATCGCAAGTACGATGCTGCTTTGAACATCAAAGATGTCGTTGTCTTCCGAATCGTAACGTTCTGCCCAGATCAATCTGCCATTCAATGTGTCTGTAAGGCGGATATTGACCCGAAAGTCTTTCTCTGTGCGTCTAACACTTCCATCTACCACGTACCGCACACCCAGTTTCTCCGCAAAGCCTGCAATGTCGATGTCATTGTCCTGATAAGCAAAGGACGTGTTCCCCGCGATGACAAAAATCCCGGAAATACGAGATAAATCGGTAATCAAATCCTCGGAAATACCGTCAATCAGCATCTGATTGGAAGTATCGCCAGTCAAATTAGATATTGGCCGCACCGCGATCGACGGCAAATCCGGCAACGGGTAAGCCATTTGCGCCTCCGATGCCAGCAATTGGTCCTTTTTCCATAGGTACTCAGAGAAAAATCCTATTGCCGTCAAAACGGTCAGAACCGCGCCCAGCTTCATCCAACGGGGCAATTTCATTTGTTTTGTCGCAACTAAGGATGGTGTCGACTCTGTGCGGACGCGGAAAGCCTCAACAGGTTCCGCGATATTCTTAACATTCTGCGGACCGATTGGGACAAAGCTGCAAGGTACCTTTTTACGTGCGTATTCGACAATTGATTGTGAGGCAACGATACCCCCAGGATCTGCCAAGGCTTCAAGCCGAGCGGCTACGTTTACGCCATCTCCTAAGATGTCACTTGCATTTGAGATTACATCTCCGACATTCAGACCTATCCGAAACGTGATTGCACGGTCTGGGTCAACTTCTTCATTTCTTATCGATAGTTCTGATTGTATCGCCAAGGCAGCGCGTACTGCATCGACTGCGCTGTGGAACTCGATAAGAAAACTATCGCCCGCGGTGTTTGCAATGCGCCCAGCATGCATATCAATCGTTGGCTCGATGACTTCTTTGCGGATTAGTCGAAGTTGTTCAACTGTACCTTCTTCGTCCAAACCAACCAATCTGGAATAGCCTGCAATATCGGTGGCCAATATAGCTGCTAATCGACGATTTGGTCGGCTTTCCATGATATCTTAGATTATCAGTTGGAAATTTTCCTGGGAACTTATTTTCGCTGGAACGTTAATGTTCCAAAGTCGTGTCGAGTTCACGCGCAACCCCGGTTCTCCAAAAATAGCCGCGGTGCAATCACGAACAAAAAGCACGATGTTCAAGCGAGACCCTTAGATTATCCCAAACGCTTTTGACATAACTTAGGCCGATCCGTTTTGATGGACACTGACGCTACGATCTCGGTTGTGACAGAATTTAAAGTCAAATTTTTCTTGCTATTGGAAAAACTGTTTTCAAGACTGATTTTCAGCATATTTTGAGGAGAGAATATCATGGCTGGAAAATTTGAACTCTACACAGACAAAGCCGGCGAATTTCGGTTTCGGCTAAAGGCGGGGAATGGCGAAATTATTCTCGCCAGCGAGGGATACAAGCAAAAAGCCAGCGCCGAAAACGGCATCGACTCGGTGCGACGCAATGCAAGTGATGACAGCCGTTATGAGCGCAAGGATACCAGTTCTGGGAATCCTATGTTCAATCTAAGGGCGTCGAACGGGCAAGTAATAGGAACTAGCGAACAATACAGCAGTACCGCGGCTCGGGACAATGGGATTGAGTCCGTCAAAAAAAATGCGCCTGACGCAAGACTGGATGACCAAACTGGCTGACGGCTGTTTCCAGAAAATTACCCGCGAAAGCTGAAAAGAACCGCTTTCGCGGTCAACAAATCAAATCTAAATTAGAATTTTCACTTCCCCTTTGGGATAGTGAACCAACGTGCTTTTGACACCCGCAGTAACTTTTTGCGCTCCCCAAAAAGACCTCGTATTCGGACGCCTCATCACCAATTACACGACGGCCAGTACATCATCTCAATGGCGACCTGTCCGGCATGGCGTGCTAACTGCAGCTCTTCTGCAGATTTGGTCATGCGCATTCCGGCAAGAGTTGGCGTTACGCTTACCAAGCTCACATCCGAGGCCATAGTACCCGTGAAAACACGTACTGCGGGGGCATATCATCCGGTCCGATACTGACAGAATTTGCCCCTTTGATTGCTCCAGGAAGCTCAGCACGCAACTCATCCCTCATTCCATCATTTTAGGCAACGTATCCTCGTCAGCACGCAACCCAGTAGATCGGTTACCCTTGCAGACCTTAAATAGGCCGAAAATTCCGACGCCTTCATGAGCTGAAAGTACTATCTCCACAATTCGTCAGCTATTTTGGTCTTAGTTTAACAATCTTTGAAACCGAGTTCAGGGAATTGAAGGAATGTCAGCCTCAAGTTCTGAAGTTTCGGTATATCAAATCCCACCTACGCACTCGCTCACAAACCCAAGCGCCGCCTTTTTGCGGTGAACAGAATTGTTTGATCAATTGATAAGTTACAACTTACCATTGGCCCATGTGTTCTTGTTACAAAAATCATTCGAGTATTGTCCGCGCTAATGAGGTTTTTAACGCCCATTAACGGCAACCGACCAGCTACTTCGGTTCTCATTAGGTGATTCGCTTTGCAGAACCGCCTAATGCGGGCATGTTAAAAACAAAGGCAACTGTTGATGAAGGCAGGATTTATGAGCTCTGGGGTCGACCTTGTAATCCACGATGGTCGGGTGGTTACGCCAGAAGGGATTGTTGAAGGCGATCTTGCTATTACCGACGGCAGGATCGTGTCGATAGGAACGTCGGTCACCAAAACCAAAAGGCGCATCTTTGCCAGTGGCAAATGGGTAATGCCTGGCGGCGTCGATCCTCATGCCCATATTGAACAGATGTCCGGCATGGGGCTTTGGAATGCAGACACGTTCGAAACTGCCACAAAGTCCGCTGCCATGGGCGGCACAACAAGCGTAATTTCATTTGCTGCCCAGGCCAGGGGGCAGTTGCTTTCTGAAACAGTTGCCGACTATGCCGCCCGTGCTGCACGAGGCGCGATGATCGATTACGCATTCCACCTCACTGTGACCGATACGGAAGTCGATGAGTTTGACAACGACCTTGCTGCTCTGATTAACGCCGGTCACAGGTCACTCAAAGTCTTCACGACATACAATATCCAACTTAACGATGGCCAACTGCTGGATATTTTTGAGAAAGCAAAGCAGAGCGGCGCTTTGGTATGTGTCCACGCAGAAAACGACGCCATTATTGCACAGGCCAAGGATAATTTGATCAGGGCGGGCCATGTCTCCCCGCTGGATCACGCCCGGTCGCGTCCAAGAATGGCGGAAATTGAGGCGGTAGAACGCATATGCCGATTTGCTGAATACTTAGACCAACCTGTGATGCTGTTTCACATTTCAACTTCCGACGGCGCGTCTGCGATTGCAGCGGCAAAGGCTCGTGGTGCTCCGGTTTGGGCGGAAACGTGTACGCATTACCTACTAATGACCGAAGAGATACTAGATAAACCTGGGCTTCAGGGTGCCAAGTGGATGTGCTCACCACCACAACGCACCAAGCATGATCAGGATGCTTTATGGGCAGCGCTGCTTGGCGGAACGCTCAGCTTGGTGTCTTCCGATCATGCGCCATACCGCTTTGATGAATCTGGTAAATTGGCAGCCGGTACCAACCCGGGCTTCCATCAGATAGCAAATGGATTGCCGGGATTGGAGACGCGATTACCGATTTTGTTCAACGCGATGGTAACTCAGGGGCGCGGTGGACCCCAAGCTTTCGCCGAGTTGACCTCACACTCTGCCGCCAGGATTTATGGGCTTCAACGGAAAGGTGCCATTGCTGAAGGCATGGATGCGGACATTGTTGTTTGGGACCCCGAGAAAACTGTGACGTATGGTACGAACGATTTGCACGATAATGTGGGTTACAACCCTTGGGCCGGATACAGCGTAACGGGATGGCCTGATCTTGTAATGCTCCGTGGCCAGCCACTTGTACAAGATGGTGTTTTCTTGAGATCGCCGGGGAACGGAAAGTGGATTCATCGACCGTTTCTGGCAACCAAACCCAATAGGCGAACCGCTGAGGCGGAAACAAAATGAAAAGACCTGAAACAAACAACCAACTGGCGATCACGTTTTTTTACTACCGCGATCTGCCAGCCGCGATGCAATTCTACGAAGAAGTGTTGGGTTTGCCGCTCGCCATCGATCAGGGGTGGTGCAAAATTTACCGGATTTGTCAGGCAGCGCATGTGGGCTTGGTGGACGAAAACAAGGGCATGCACAAATGGACGGCAGTTAAGCCGGTTCAACTGTGCATTAGGGTACCTGACGTAGATGACTGGTATTCCTATGCCAAAGGAAAAAATCTGGATGGTCTGTCAGAGTTTTTCGAGAATCGCGACCTCGGCATCCGCGCGTTCGTTTTCAATGATACTGAAGGCTATCAGATTGAAATCCAATCTGCGACGGGGCTTGGCGCATGAGTGCACTGATCATCATCAACCCCAACTCATCCAGTATATTGACAAACAGCATTGATCAGGCCGTCGATCCGCTGCGAAGTTTCGGCATTCCAATCCGATGCCTGACACTTGCCGAAGGTCCCCCAGGCATTGAAAGCCAGCGACAAGCGGACCAGACTATCAATCCGATGCTGGCACTAGCCGCCGCTCAGAAAGATGCGGCAGGTTTTGTTATTGCCTGCTTCGGCGATCCGGGGCTGCATGCATTGCGGGACCAGACTGCCCTCCCGGTTGTGGGCATTCAGGAGGCCTCGGTCATGACCGCACTTGGCCTTGGCCACAGGTTTGGTGTAATTGCGATCCTTCCCAATTCGGTTCCTCGCCATTTGCGCGCCTTTGGCGGCATGGGGGTGCTGGGCCGATTGGCGGGGGATCGCCCTTTGGGCCTTGGCGTCGCGGATCTGACAGATGAAACAAAAAGCTTGGATGCCATGATCGCGACGGGAAAACGACTTCGCGACGAAGACGGTGCAGACGTATTGATAATGGGTTGTGCGGGCATGGCGCGTTACCGTGAACCATTGCAGGAGGCAACAGGTCTGCCAGTTGTAGAACCTACCCAGGCTGCGGCAAGTATTGCATTGGGACAGATCCGCCTAAGATTATCTCACAAATTGCAAAGGGTTGATCATGCTTAATGAATCAACAAAGGGCGTCTTCACCATAGCCGCCACACCTTTCCTTCCTGACGGTGCATTGGATTTTGACAGCATAGATCGCATGATCGACGCCTATATTGAACGAGGCGCCAACGGCCTGACCATTCTTGGCATGATGGGCGAAGCCGGAAAGTTGTCAGCCTCAGAATCTGTGTCAGTCGTTCAGCGCGTCATATCACGTTGCGCTGTTCCGGTTATCGTCGGTGTTTCGGCCCCCGGTTTTTCAGCAATGACAGCCCTTGGAAGCGAAGCGATGGGAGCTGGTGCAGCTGGCGTGATGGTTGCACCACCCATGGGATTGCAAACAGATGCTCAGGTCATCGGTTATTTCCACAACACGGCAGACGCCCTGGGCGATATTCCCTTTGTTCTGCAGGATTTTCCACTTGCAACAGGCGTACAAATATCACCGTCTGTGGTATTGAAAATCGTTGAAGATTGCCCGACCTGCGTGATGCTGAAGCACGAAGACTGGCCAGGACTCGAAAAAATCACAACACTGCGCAAGGCGTCCGATGCGGGATCGCGCCGAATATCAATTCTGTGCGGGAATGGAGGGATGTATCTGCTGGAAGAATTGCTTCGTGGGGCCGATGGCGCCATGACTGGCTTTGGATATCCTGAAATGATGCGACAGGTTCTGAATGCCTTTCTTGGCGGAGACATCGACCTCGCTCGCGATATCTTTGACGCCTATATGCCCATGATCCGGTATGAGGCGCAGCCAGGTATGGGTCTTGCCATCCGAAAGCACTCTTTGGCTAAACAAGGTATTATTGCACACCCCACTCTTCGCAAACCGGGAACTGAATTAACGGCCCTTGCGATTACAGAAATCGACGCTCTTGCCGCCCGACAGGAGCAGCGTTTAAGGGAGCTTGGGATTTAGGAAAGTGGCTCGCAATTCAGAAATCCATTCTCAAAGCTCTGGTCGAAAATGGGTTTCGCCGTCGTTGCCTGCATTGGGTTCTGAGCGCTTATAAAACGGACCGCGCTTTAAGGGTTCCCGTTGACCCTGCACCCTATGCCAGAAAATCTTATGTTTCCGGCAGATATTGATCCAACAATGCATCCACGAGACCTTCTTGAAGACGGTAGCCGGTATCCCGGTCCACCCGTAGAATGTCCTCAAGTATAATGAATTGTTCCATGCCAGTGGTCATGGATAACCGTAGTTTCAGATCTTCGTATTCCCTGGGCTTCATCGAATAGCGAAGGGGTTCAAGGGCTTCACCAAACGCATCTACTCTTCTGGCTCCGCGCATTTTGACAGTTCCTTTTTTCAACGAGACCTTTAGGATCTCTCCTAGAAACTGGCGAAAATAGGTCTCGTGATCCCTCGAAAAATCAAGGTAGTAACGCGCAACAGCATGTACGCGGGTTCGGACATCATCGATTCCGACGAGCAATTCAGACGTAGGTCTCACTTCAATGTCCAAGGTCGCGTCCAGCGCCAGTACTCCTGGATCTGAAAAGTACCGGTAGACAGTCGCGCGGCTTGTCCTTGCGCGTTCTGCGACTTTCGCCAGCGTGACCTCTTGCCCTTCGGACATAAGCTCACGCGCTGCCACTAAAAGCGCTTCTCTTGTTCTATTCTTCTGGTTGATCCGTGTACTCAATGCTCTTCTCGTATAATGAGACACTTGTCTTATAACTGGATTTGTGTATCATAACAACACGCCAAATTCAAAAAAAGGGAGTTGTCTTGATGACGCAACCTCGCCCTCGAATTTATCACTTACTTGGTAACCTTTTGACATTTCACGCTTTCCCTTCTGAGACCGGAGATCGTTACACGATTGTCGAAATTAAAACCGCGCCGGGAGCTGGAGCCCCTCCCAATTATCACGCCGGCGAAGACGAAAGCTTTTTTGTACTTGAAGGCGAGTTTGAGTTTCTTGTGAACGGTGAGACAAGGAAAGTATCAGGCGGGGACTTCGTTAAAGTCCCAGAGGGCGCAATTCATGCATTTACTTGCACCGGGCAAGAACCCGGGCGTCTGATTTGCATTAACTCACCAGGTGCCATGCACGACACGTTCTTTACAGAGGCTGGAGAAGAAATGCCGGACGGGACGACAGACGTTCCGAGGCCTGATGGCCCGCCGGATATTCCGGCGATCATGGCCGTCGCCGATAAAGTCGGCATGACAATACTTGCCCCCGACAAAGCTCCAGCCTGAGCCAGTTTCGATGTATTGCCCGAGCCAAATGAGGATAAAGAAATGAAACAACTAGCTTTTAACATTGTTTTCATACTTTTTCCTCTGTCCACCATTGCTGAACCGAGTTTGGAACGTGGTGAATACCTCGTACGAGGGCCTGCGGCGTGCGGAAATTGCCATACGCCGCAAGGACCGAACGGGACCGATATGACAAATGAGCTTGGCGGCATGATGATCGAAAAGAATGACATGATGGAGGCATGGGCAGCCAACATAACTCCGGGTAGCCGTGTTGCGGATTGGAGCGATGCAGACCTTGCCCGAGCGATACGCGAAGGTATCCGCCCTGACGGTACAGTCATCGGACCGCCGATGCCAATCGGCTTGTATCGCGGACTGAGCGATGACGATCTCATGTCGATGGTCATGTTCCTGCGAACAATACCCTCCAGTGACATTGAGACACCTTTGTCCACCTACAATTTTCCGCTGCCACCTGCCTATGGTCCGCCACTTGAGACAGTTTCGGCGCCACCGAGCGGCGTGACGGTCGAATATGGTGCTTATCTTGCTGGACCAGTCGCGCATTGTACGGAGTGCCACACGACTTTCGGGCCCAAAGGTCCGATGTTTGATACTCATCTAGGGGCAGGAGGGTTCGAGTTTCACGGACCGTGGGGCGTTTCCGTCGCACCCAATATCACGAGCCACCAGGACGGTCTTGCAGGATATTCAGACGATGACCTGAAGACCATTATCGTTTTAGGCAAAAGACCAGACGGAAGCCAAATGCTACCGCCTATGGGTTACGCCTATTATGCAACGATGTCGCCCGAAGATCTCGAAGCCATAGTAATGTATCTGCGTACCATCCCACCCCTGCCTGATCCATAAAAAGCTAAGCGAAATGCTGCGGATTTAGCGTTATCCAGTGCGCTATTTAGACTTGTTTCTACCGAGTGGAATACGCCTTGGGTTCCTATTCTGTCTTGTCGTGGGAATTCACCGAAAATTCTTTGAATTTCTGTTTGGAATGCGAATTAGGTTTCGTAAGTCAGCTAACAGCCTATGGAATTACAAATGCCGGAGCGTTCCAAATATGCTCGGTCCATAAATCTGTGTTATTGTTACAAATGATCATTGCCGAACATGATTAGTTTTATTGGAGATTGGAGGGAATTATGCTTCGTTCATCGGCCAACCTATCAGTAATAACGATTGCACTGCCGTTTACTGCATTTGCTCAAGACATTGCTCCTGCGGCGGAAGACATTGCTGGCCCTCCTCAGAACTATTCTCCGTTTGTCGAACGCACTGTGCGCAACCGGAACTTTGCGGAAGGCCTTTATTGGGGAGACACTCATCTTCACACGATGTTTTCCACGGACGCCGGAATGATTGGCAACACGTTAACTCCAGAAGATGCTTACCGATTTGCTCGCGGCGAAGAGGTGATCACATCCTCGGGTCAGCGTGTACGAATTGGGCGACCGTTGGACTTTCTGGTGGTTTCGGACCACGCCGAAAATCTTGGCATGCCGGTCATGCTAGCCGAAGCTAATCGCGATCTTCTAGCCACGGAATATGGAAAACGTTTTTACGATCTTGTTCAGGCCGGCGAAGGCTACGAAGCGTTCAGGCTTTGGGGCACTGATGGTGTATCGCAGAACCGGGACGTGATCGACAACCCAAAAATCAACCGGACGATCTGGGACCGACAGATAGAGCTTGCCGACCAATATAATGACCCTGGAAGTTTCACAGCATTCATTGGTTTCGAGTGGACTTCCATCAACAACCAGCAACAACCTTCCAACCTGCACAGGGTGGTTGTTTTCCAGGAAGACGGACGGAAAGCAGGGCAGGTTCTGCCGTTTTCAGCTTTTCACAGCCCGGACCCAGAGGATCTTTGGGCCTACATGGAGAGCTATGAAACTGAAACAGGCGGTTCTGTGCTCGCCATTCCGCATAACGGGAACCTCTCTAATGGCCTGATGTTCGCAACTGAAAAGCTTAACGGTGAACCCATAGACTCGGAATACGCGGAAACTCGCAAGCGCTGGGAACCCATCGTCGAAGTTACTCAGATCAAGGGCGATGGTGAGACCCACCCAGCTCTGTCGCCAGACGACGAATTCGCTGACTATGGAACGTGGGACAAGGGTGATATCGCGGGGTTCCAAGCAAAGACGCCGGAGATGCTTCCATTTGAATACAGCCGATCAGCCCTGCAGGTCGGTCTTCAGCAAGAGCAGGAATTGGGCATTAATCCCTTCAAGTTCGGCCAAATCGGAGCAACGGATGCCCACACAGCCGTGGCCACAACCCGGGATGATAATTTCTGGGGTAAGATGCCTTCGTCGGAACCCTCCCCAACTCGTTGGGAACACTATGTCATACAGGCACTAAGCGGCGACGACATGCTCTCTACGTTTGAATACGAGGCGCTTGCCGCTGGTCTTGCAGGGGTATGGGCACGCGAGAATACTAGGGCTGCCCTCTTTGATGCCATGCAAGCCAAGGAGGTTTTTGCAACAACTGGAACGCGGATGGCCGTAAGGTTCTTTGGAGGTTGGGATTACTCAGAAGATGATGTCTTTCGCCCTAACGTCGTGGATATCGGATATGCCAGAGGCGTTCCAATGGGCGGCGATCTTCCGTCTGCTCGTAATGGCGCAAGTGCGCCCGTGTTCATGGTCGGTGCACTCAAGGACCCAGATTCCGGCAACTTGGATCGTATCCAGATCATAAAAGGTTGGGTCGACGCGGAAGGATCGCGCCAAGAACGCGTCTACGACGTTGCTGTCTCGGATGGGCGTGAAATCGGATCCGACGGGCGAGCGAGAGAATCTGTCGGCAACACCGTGGACGAGGCTAACGCAACCTACACCAACTCAATCGGCGACGCAGAACTGCGCGCCGTATGGATCGATCCTGATTTCGACCCCAAAGTGCCGGCTGTTTATTATGCCAGGGTGCTTGAAATACCCACACCCACTTGGCAAGCATATGATGAAAAGTTCTATGGCATCCAGATGACGGCCGATGTTCCAAGGAGTCATCAGGAAAGAGCTTATACCTCGCCCATCTGGTATACTCCGGAGGGCTAGATCAGAAATATTTCTTGATAAAGAAAACCGACATCCGGATCACTAATTAGGACAAGGTTGCTGTTCTTGGAAGCACGGGTACAAATTCGAAAACCGGATGGTCAATGTGACCATCTTCTCTTGATGCGATTGTCCAAATTGTTTGCAGTCGCATTGACCTTGGGAGCTTATTTGGCGCCTAAAGAAAAGGATGATTTCATTCATGGATTGGTGTTCAGTTTACAGCGCCTTTCGGAGGTAAAATGATCGCGCAGTCCGTCGACAAAAAATCCCGGCTAGCTCTCATTTCTGCTTTTGATCCAGAAATTGAGGTGCTCCGCAGTAGGCTGGAAAATCCAAGTTCACTGAATATCTTAAATCGGGAGTTTTTGATCGGGGAACTACTCGGTAAGCCGGTTATCGTGTTTTCCTCGGGTGTCTCGATGGTCAACGCTGCAATGACCACCCAACTTGCGATCGATAATTTTGACATCACTGGAATAATCGTTTCCGGCGTTGCAGGTGGGGCTGACCCTAATCTTACGATCGGTGACATCTCTATTCCCACTCGCTGGGGACAATACATGGAGATGGCTTTCGCCCGAAAAACAGAAAATGGGTTCGAACTACCTACTTTTTTATCCTCGCAGTTTCCAAGGTTTGGGATGATGCATACTATCAACGTCGGCACGTTCGAGGAACTTGCGGGTCATGGAAAAAGTCGATTTTGGTTTCCGGCCGATGCCAAATATCTTGAGGTTGCAGAACGAGCTTCAAAGAAAGTCAAACTGACTGCCGTCAGCGCTGAAGGTCTCAAGCTTGATCATTTTCCAGAGGTCCATATCGGGGGCGGTGGTGTCACCGGAACCGCATTCGTTGACAATGCTGAATTTAGAGAATGGGCCCATAATTCCTTTGACGCTCGTGTTCTGGACATGGAGTCTGCGGCAATCGCCCAAGTAGCAGATGCAAATGAGATCCCTTTTTTAGCATTTCGAGCATTGTCTGATTTGGCAGGCGGCGAAAGCGGGCATAACCAATTTGACATATTCATGTCGTTAGCGGGAACCAATCTCGCAAACCTGATCGAAGCTTTCATTTCCGAGCTGGACTGAAACACGCCCTTTACAGGTCTTCCAAGACAGGCGGCCCAAAACTTGCTGCGTCCTAAGACATCAAACCATGACTGAAATCAAATTCTTGATTGGGCTGCCCGAGGTCACTCTTACAATTTCTTAAGCAACCGAATTCGAACGTTGCAATCATTGCGTTGTATAATTCATTCGATAATATGAATGAAAAACCGGATTTGGTTTAACATTTTAGAAACGTTGAAATTGGGTGTCTGAAACAGTGTCCGCGCTCACAACAAGGCGAGCTTTTTTATTAAGTGCTCCGACTGCTTTTGTCGGCATACGCTCGGTGTTAGCTTCAGATCTGCCGCACGAAATTAGGTGGAAGGACCTGGTTCCCTTAAAGGCTAGAGGAGCGTCCTACGACCGGCAGGCATTATCCCACTCTTCGCTGCCCAGCCGGACGTTCAGCGACCCCCGCCATTATGCAATTGTTCCCGAGCTCAACCACCAAAGAGTGAGATTGCCGGGTTTTCTTGTCTCTCTCGAATTCGACAAAACACGTGGGACCGAGTTCCTTCTCGTACCGTTTATCGGTGCTTGCATCCACGTGCCGCCACCACCGCCCAATCAGGTTGTTTACGCAATTTCAAAGCGACCACAAACAATCGAGGGGATGTTTGAACCAGTCTACGCCGTAGGCGTATTGCGTACCGTATTTGCGGAAACGGATTTAGCACATTCTTCATATTCAATGCAGGTGGAGGAATTCGAAAAAGTCGAATTCTGAGCCGGCAACAGGGATAAGGAAAAGACAATGATCTTAAAAAGACTTTGCGCGATGGCATTGGCCGCCTTTCCAACGATTGTTCAGACGCAAACCCCTACGCCTCCACCGGTTGCTGAAACTTCCACGGTCGAGGACATGCGTGCTGCTTTGTTTGGTGGAGTTCCCGGCGAAAGGTGGAAGGAAGGGCTTTTGTTCGAGGGTATCTCTCCACACCCTTGGTTGAATTCAGCTTCAAATTGGTTCCCAGGAACCGAGGACATTCAACCTAACGAGATGCGCATCATATTCATGGGCACCTCTCCGATTATCCGCCCCGGACAAATGAATACTTCGATCCTTGTTCAATTAGGCAATGGCGAGAACTATTTGTTCGATGTGGGCGAGGGTTCAGTTGCTAATATCAACGCATCAAACATTGCATTGAACGAACTCGACAAGATTTTTATTACCCACTTGCATGTCGATCATTACAACGCGCTACCGTACATATATGTGTTCGGCGGTTGGGCGGGCCGGTGGCACAATCCGCTACGCGTTTTTGGCCCATCCGGCAGCGCGCCTGAATACGGTCTAGCATCAATGATCGAAGGCATGAAGCAGATGGTGCGGTGGCATACCGATGCGTTCAGCGTTTTTCCGGTTGGACAGGGGCACGACATTGAAGTCAACGAGTTCGACTACACAGACGAAGGTGGCGTGATCCTTGATGAGAACGGCGTCAAGGTAATCCATTGGCAACGCAGCCACGCCAAGGATGGAGCTTCGGCCTATCGCCTCGATTGGAATGACCTGTGCTTTGTTTGGACAGGCGACGGCCGGCCGAATGAAAGAGACGTCAAATGGGCCAAGGGTTGCGATGTGTATGTGACGGAAACCCAGACTGAACTTGTTGAAATCAGCGCCGGCGTTCAGGGCGTTCCGCCGTTTCTGGCGCGTTACACGATCGATACGCACCACACTCCCGGTTATGCAGCTGGCTATGTTGCAAACCTAATCCAACCCCGCATGTTCATGACGACGCACATGCCGTTTGACCCTTACTTAAACGAAGAAACTGTTGCTGAGATCCGCGAACACTGGAAAGGTCCCTACCATTTCGGGGCTCCGGACGGAATCGTCGTAAACGTGACAAAGGACCAGATTTGGGTACGTGAAGGCATAATTCCGGATTACCCAAACAACCGGGCGCCGCAGTTCAATTTTGACAACAACCAACTAGTTGTACCTGCGCCTCCGAAATCTCGGGAAGACATTCAGAACGCGGATGTCAGGTCATCCGAAATCGATCCGGATTTATACTACCCAGAAGGTTACAAACCTGAGCTATTGCAGGAATGGCCGACCGCCGACCGCGACTTGGTTATCGAGCTTGAAGATCTTCCTCCGAGTTTCAGGGATGGCATGGGTGACACATGGGCCAAACGAAAAGCAAATCGTGCGACATTGGGATTAGAATAAACGCGCAAACAAAGTCGGCCCGGGTCGTAAGAACCCGCCGACGCCGCTTCAGCGCAGATCCTTGATAGATTGTTGCAATGCCACTATCAGTTCATCTCGTTTTTGCGACAACTCTGCAGGTGATAATCCGCGGGCCTCGGCCACAACGCCTTCGACAAGTTTATTGGAAACTTCTTCTGTTAGATGGACTTCGCCCAAATCGTCCCACCAACCATTGAATGTGTCCGAGAAATGATCGCAGAACGCCTTGAGGCCACCTTCGCCTGCCCCAAGGTTGAATAACATCGTTGGCCCCATAGCAGCCCACCTAAGGCCGGGCCCTGCCCAAACGGCTTTGTCGACATCTTCGACAGACGCGACTCCTGAAACTACAAGATTTACAGCCTCACGCCAAATTGCGGCTTGCAGACGATTGGCTACGTGACCGGGCACCTCTTTGTTTATCCGAATGGTTGTTTTGCCGACGCTCTTATAGAATTGTTCTGTTGCATCCACCACGCCACAACCAGTCTTGTCGTTGCCAATTACTTCAACCAAGGGAATCAAATGCGGTGGATTAAACGGGTGGCCCAACACAAAACGTCCCGGATCAACCCAACCGGGCTGCATTTGCTTTAGAGTAAGGCCAGAGGCCGAGCTTGCCACAATCGCATCTGGAGAAAGTGCAGGTTCGATGGCAGAAAAAGTTGCGTGTTTTATCGGCAGTCTTTCGGGCACGCTTTCCTGTACAAACAAGGCCCCATTCACTGCGTCTGCAGCTGATGGATGAAACGAGATAGCGTCTGGTGTTCCATTTTGCGTAAGTCCCAACTGGGCCATTGCGGGCCATGCGGACTCGATATATGCGCGAACTTTTGCTTCTACACCCGGTTCCGGGTCATACATTGCAACTGATCGGCCCGAGGCCAGAAACAAGGCGGCCCAACTGGCACCAATAACACCACCGCCCAAACACGCTGTATGTTGGAATTCCATCAGAATAATCCCGGATTTAGTGGCGAGGCCGCCGTCATGCCGCCATCGATTGTAAACAACTGGCCGGTTGCAAATCCGGCCTCATCCGATGCCAGCCAGACCGACATATTGGCAATATCCTCGGGGGTGCCAAACCGGCGCGAAGGGTGTCGCGCCAATGCATCACTGCGGGCAACTGCAGGATCGGTCGCCAGATCAAAGCCGGCATCCAACATGCCCGTTTCAATCCAGCCAGGGCAAATTGCATTGCAGCGGATGTCAGGTCCATGATCAACAGCGATTGATCTTGTCAGACCGTGCACGAATGCCTTGGAGGCATTATAGAGGGCCATTGATGGATCGGCGACATTTCCTGAGATCGAGCCGATATTTACGATCGATCCACCCGACAACATGCGCGGAATAAATGCGCGGCAGACATTGAAAACACCCCTGCAATTTACACCGATCACCGCGTCCCAATCAGCATCCGAGCTGTCAGTAACTGTCTTTTCAACTTGAACACCCGCGTTGTTAACAAGGATGTCCGTCGTTTTCATATTCGACGCCAGCTTCTGAACCGCTACGGCATCGGTGACGTCAAGTGAATGCCAAACAATATCTGAAGATAACCCCTCAGGTCTGGGACCGCGCCCACAAGTCGTGACAGCTGCGCCTTCGCTTACAAAAGCATCAACGATTCCCCTTCCAATGCCCTGACGTCCACCGGTAACAAATGCATTTTTTCCCACCAGTCTCATCAGTGTGCCACCATTACGTGGCGAACCGAAGTATAGGCATCCAAGGCATATACGGACATGTCGCACCCGGTGCCCGAGCCTTTCATCGCGGCCCATGGCATTTCGGCAGCAGGCATCCCGTGCGTGTTCACCCAAGTCATTCCATAACGCAGCTGCGCTGACATTTTCATCGCGGTCGAAAGATCTTTAGTCCAGATTGACGAGGCCAAGCCATAACGTCCGGCATTGGCGGTCCGAAGCGCATCTTCGGAATCCGAAAACCGCGACAAAGTGACGACGGGACCGAACACCTCGCTGCATGCGATCTCGGCGTCGTTGTCAACATTGGCCACAACTGTTGGCTGATAGAAAAACCCAGGCCCTTCATCCACTTTTCCGCCAACAGCGATTTCCGCACTGCTGCGCGCCCGGTCGACAAACCCGGCGACGCGATCACGCTGAACCGCAGAGACGACGGGACCCATTTCGGCGCCATCCGACCTTGGCGCTCCCACCTTGATCTGGCCGACCTGATCGGCAACCGCAGCAACGACCTTGTCGTAGATACCATTCTGCACCATTAACCGACATGGCTGAGCGCAATCCTGACCCGCGTTAAAGAACGAGCCGTAACGGATCATTTCGGCCACTGCGTCGATATCGGCGTCGTCAAACACGATAACCGGTGCTTTGCCTCCAAGCTCCAGATGCACATGTCGGATCTGGTTGGACGCGGCCCGCATTGCTGCCATACCTGTCGCGGGCGAGCCTGTTACGGAAATCCCTTCGATACGTGGGTCGTTTATCAGTGTATCCCCGACGGAAGACCCCCTGCCATGTAATATATTCAACACGCCTTTTGGCAGTACGTCGGTCAGCAATTCCGCCAACCGCAACGTGGCAATCGGTGTGATCTCGGACGGCTTCATAACAATAGTGCAGCCAGCAGCCAGCGGGGCAGCAATTTTCCATGCGGCCATCATTAATGGGTAATTCCACGGAGCAATAGAAGCTACCGGACCGATCGGATCCTTGCGGATCATCGAGGTATGGCCAACCGCGTATTCCCCCGCCACCGATCCGTTCATGGTGCGTGCGGCGCCTGCCATAAACCTGAAAGTATCGATGGTCAGCGGCATCTCTTCGTCCCGGGCCATCGGCCACGGTTTTCCGACGTCGAGGGTCTCAAGTTCTGACAGTTCCTCGATGTTCTCTTCGATCACGTCGGCAATTGTGTTGAGCAATCCGGCGCGTTCGGCTGGTGTGACGAGGCGATAGGTCTCAAAGGCCTCATGTGCCGCAACTGTAGCAGCCTCGATCTGCTCAGGTGTGGCCTCAGGAACATGGGCAACTGTTTCACCAGTCGCAGGGTCCAGAATGGGCAACGCACTGCCGCCGCCTTCGAGCATCTCTCCATTGATCAGCATTTTTGTCTGCATTTTGCCCCCGTCAGAAAGCAGTCTGGTCGTTGCCCTTGAGGTCCAATCGTTTTCGGGCCTCGTCAGGCGTGGCGACCGTTAGACCAAGATTTTCAATGATCGAGCGGATTTTGTGGACCTGGTCAGCGTTGGATTTCGCTTTCTGACCTGGCCCAATATACAGGCTGTCTTCCAACCCTACGCGCACGTTACCGCCCAAGATTGCAGCTTGTGTTGTGAAGGCCATCTGGTGGCGACCTGCCGCTAGCACCGACCACTCATAGCTATCCCCGAAGAGCTTTTCAGCAATGGTGTGCATATGCATCAGGTTATCGGGATCGGCCCCGACACCGCCCAGAATTCCAAACACCATCTGGATGAAGAAAGGCGGTTTGACCCATCCTTGATCGACCACCCAAGCCAAGTTGTAAAGGTGGCCCAGATCGTAGCATTCGAACTCGAATTTTGTGCCATGCCCTTCCCCCAGTTCCTTCATCGCGTATTCGATATCCGAAAAAGTATTGCGAAATATGAAGTCACGCGTCATGTCCAGAAACTGAGGTTCCCATTCGTGTTTCCAGTCAGAGTACTTTTGCAACATCGGGAAAATGCCGAAATTCATCGATCCCATGTTCATGCTGGCCATTTCCGGACTCGCTCGTAACGCGGCGCGCAAACGCTCTTCGCGGGTCATTCCAAGCCCACCTCCGGTTGAAACGTTCATCACTGCGCCAGTCGCCTGTTTGATGCGAGGCAAGAACTGCATGAAAAGATCTGGGTCAGGATCAGGTTGGCCTGTTTCTGGGTTCCGTGCATGAAGGTGGATGATTGACGCACCAGCTTCGGCCGCGCCAATGCTCGCCTCGGTGATTTCGTTGGGCGTGATCGGTAAATATTTCGACATGGTCGGCGTGTGTATGCCTCCGGTAGGGGCACAGGTAATGATGATAGGTTTGCTCATAGCTTCATCTGCTGAACTTGCGCGCTCAGCCCTCCATCAAGAACCCATAGTTGACCGCTTGCATATCGCGCCTCATCTGAGGCCAGCCAGTTAACCAGATTAGCTATGTCTTCCGGGGTGCCATATGTGCGCATTGGGTGGACATCGCGTACGGCTTTTTGCAATTGGTCGATTGTTTTGCCGTCGCCTCCTGATCCATCACCGGTAAAAAAACTTTGCAGCATAGGTGTATCGACATAGCCGGGGCAGATGGCGTTAACGCGAATACCTTCTGGTCCGTGATCACAAGCCATAGCCCTGGTCAACGCATGAACTGCTCCCTTGGTTGCACAATAAGCGGCAAGGCCGGGATCTGCTATGAAGCCATCATAACTGCCAAAGTTAATGATCGAAGCCGACGTTCCTGAAGACGATGCAATTCGCATAAGTGGCAGCGCGTGCTTCGAAGTAAGAAATGTTCCCGTTACATTTACCGCGAAGGACCGATTCCATTCCTCCAGCGTTGTCTGCTCGATCGTCTTTTCGATCTCGATCCCCGCAGCGTTAACCAGAATATCCAATTTACCTGAGGCATTGGAAACTTCATCCATCGCCGCGATAGCATCAGCTTCCTTTGTTACGTCCAACTTGACAAAGACGCTGCCATCCTCGTCATGCGAGGCCAAAGATCCTTCTGGCGTCAGATCAGCGGCGTAGACACGAGCACCCTCACGCAAAAACCGGGACACTATGGCGCGACCGATACCCCCGCGCCCGCCAGTGACCAGCGCAGTTTTCCCCTTCAGCATCATATGTCATTCTCCTTCAGCGGCGGATATCGATAGCGTGCAGCTGCGACGGTCCAATCCATATGATTGCGAACATATTCCTGCGAAGCGTCTCGCGGCGGATTGTAATCCCACGCTTCGCCCGCCCCGGCCTCCATCGCCGCATGTAAAGTACGACGGGATTTCTGAGTGGCAATCACATCGGCGCGCAGCTTTTCACTGTTCCAACGATTCGATACCTCGGCAGCAAATTCTTCAGCCTGCATTGCATAGGCCGGGTCCGATGCCCGATTTTCTTGTTCCATCGGATCGCGTGACAAATCGTAAAGTTGCGGAGGGTCGGGATCGCAATGAATATATTTCAATGGCCCGCGCCGGATCATGAAGACAGGGTACGGCGTCATCTCAGCGCAGTATTCACCGATTGCTTCGTCGACCGGATCACTTTCACCGCGCGCCAGCGGCATCAGAGAGCGACCGTCCACGGGCTCGCCAAAAATGTCGTCAGAGCCTCCTGCGATTTCGACAAAGGTGGGAAGTAGGTCCAACAGTGAACAAGCATTCTGCGTTGATCCCAGGCCAACACCTGGACCAGCCATAATTAAAGGCACACGGGCCGAATGTTCGAAAAAGTTCATTTTGTACCATAGGCCGCGTTCGCCCAGCATGTCTCCATGATCTGCGGTTACAATGATGATAGTATTGTCCAGCTGTCCAATTTCATTCAGCGTCTTTGTTATCGCGCCAACTTTACTGTCAAAATAGCTGACGTTGGCAAGATATGCACGGCGGGCACGGAGAACTTCAGTGTCTGTCAAAGGAACATAGCTTGCCTCGATCCCGTCCATCACCCGGCGCGAAAACGGATCTTGTTCTTCAGGCGTCAAGGTGAAGCCCGGCATCGGCACGTCTGTGTCCGTGTACAAGTTCCACCATTCTGGTTTTGCCACATATGGGTCATGAGGGTGAATAAAGCTTGCAACCAAGCAGAACGGAGCCTCATCTCCGGCAGCCCGGTCGCGGCCACGATCGATCAGCCAGCGGCGGGCGGCGAATTCGACCTCGTCATCATAGTCGGTTTGGAAAGTGGCGATGGCCTCTCCGCTTTCCTTGACCGTCTGCATGTTGTGGTACCACTTGTCGATCCTTTCATCCGGAGCTTCCCAATCCGGGGTCCAGGCGAAATCAGCAGGGTAGATGTCGGTCGTAACCCGATCCTGAAACCCGTGCTTCTGATCTGGTCCGACAAAGTGCATCTTGCCCGACAGACAGGTGCGGTAACCCAACGCTTTCAAGTAGTGTGCAAAAGTTGGGACCGAGGCGCGGAACTCGCTTGCATTGTCATAAGCCGCGATGCGACTGATCAACTGCCCCGACATGAAGGCAAAGCGTGAAGGAGCGCATAGCGGTGAATTGCAATAGGCGGCGTCAAACCGCATTCCGCGCGAAGCCAGCGCATCAATATGCGGTGTTTTGACTGATGGATGGCCGTAAGGACCGCAGAAATGCGGCGCCAGTTGATCTGCCATCACGACAACGATGTTCGGCCGCGTCACGGAGCGGCCTTTGCGTAAGCATCCAGCACAAGACCGTGGAAGTGATGAACCGCGTGTTCCGACTTTCCTGAGCCATTCGGATCATGAACGATCCGTCCTTGAGTGAAGGCCGGTGTACTCATGCCACGTTGAACGCTTTCGACGATATCGATGTCTTCGCGCTGCAGAACTTCGTCGAGATAGCGTATCGCCTCAATTTCCGCTTCGTCCGGTTCCGGGGTTTCCAGGAAGAAGTCATAAGTCTCCAGCGTTCGATCCGGACCTACGGGAATTATGTTCAACACGATCATCGAAGACCGCCCCGGATAACGCATGAGGCAAGTGGTGGGCCATAGCCACCAGACGGCATGGGTTCGCACGGTTGCGTTAGATACATCGTAAGCAGTGTTTGAATTCTTGCCCGCTTCAGCCATGTGGCTCGAGTAGATACCGTAAGTGGTCACTTTGTAGGTATCCATATCCACCAGATCGCAAAAATCCTTATGCGCTGTTGGGCAATGATAGCATTCAAGAAAGTTGTCGACGACATTTTTCCAATTCGACTTGATGTCATAAGTCAGGCGGTGACCAAAGGTCAGTTGCTCAATATCCGGCGCCCAGTGACGAATTTCAGTCTCCAGATCACCAGATACCGTCCCAAGAGGTTGCGCCGATGGGTCGAGGTTCACAAATATAAAGCCCGCGAATTCCTCGACCTGTACCTGGTCCAGACAGATGTCAGCAGTACTGAACCCACTAAGGTTCTCGGTCTCAGGCGCACGTACGAGCTGACCGTCCAGCTTGTAGACCCATGCGTGATACGGGCACATGATGCGTGTGGTTTCACCTTCACCCGAAAGCAGGTGGTGGGCGCGATGCTTACACACGTTGTAGAAGGCACGCAGCACGCCTTCGCGATCCCGGATCACGGCAACGGGGCGACCCGCGATTTCAGCGGTTACAAAGGAACCCGGAGTCCGAAGTTTCTCGACATGACAGACCCATTGCCAGTTCTTTGCAAGAACCTCATTAATGTCGACCTGATGCCACGCTGGGTCTACGTAAGCTTCGGCCTTCAACGAACTCGTGTTGAAGGGGTCAGGATTGAACCCGTCAGAAATTCGCGCGAATTGTTCTTTTGATGGAAGCTCGCTCATAAGTGACTCCACATTTCTGGGTCGGTAAAAGCCCATGTGACTGATGTGTAGAGCATATGATCTTCACAATTATACGAACAGGCTTATCTTTTTTCGCCACAATTTTTACTTTTTTAGCCATCCAGCGGATTGCGAAATACTACCCGGATTTGCGATGCATTGGCCAAGCCCTGTATTCGAATGGAACGCGCCCTTCGATACGATCATGACTAGGCGGAAGGCCAAACCTTTCCTTATAAGAACGACTGAAATGCACTTGGCTGTCGAATCCGGACGCCATGGCAATTTCGGCGATAGGAAGTTCCGTCTGTGTGACAAGCCCGCGCGCCCGATCAAGCCTGATATCGCGGTAGTACAACGCAGGAGCTTTTTTAATGTATGTCGCGAACAATCGGTTTAGTTGACGGTGCGAAACGCCAGCTCTCTTACAGATTTCCGGGAGAGAAATCGTATCTTCCAGATTGGCTTCCATGACTTGAATTGCCGATTTGAGGGTGGAGGGAATAACTGCGCCCAAAGGCTCGTTGCCTTCAGGTTGTTGCATCGCAGTCGGTCCTCTTAACCGATCGTGGAAAACATATCTGGCCGCTGCATTCGCAAGAGCACTGCCATGTATTCCCTGTAATATCTGAAGAGCAAAATCCACCGATGCCGTTCCACCACAGCAGGTGACGCGGTTGCGGTCTAGTACATAAAGATTTTCGACAACCTCAATCTCTGGAAACAGCTCTTGAAAGGCGTCGATATGTTCATAGTGTACAGTTGCACGATGACCGACCAGCAATCCGGCCTGCGCAAGAATAAATGCTCCAGTATCCAACGCGCCCAAGGTCGAACCTCCCCTGCCCCAGTTGCGCAACGCCTTGCCAATATTGACTGTCATATGTTTTTCCGGCGTCCAGCTGGACGACACAATTGCGATATCCACCGGTTGAGCGGTGATCTCATCCAGTGCTTGAGTTTCGATATTTGTACCATTGCTCGAGGGGCAAATCCCTCCGGACTCTGATACAAATACCCATTTAAAATGGGACTTACCGTCAAGGTAGTTTGCGGCTCGAAACGGGTCGATGAAGCTCATCGTAGCGGACATGTTAAAACTTGGAGTAACGATCACCACCAGACGGGTTTCAACATCTGAGTTCTTCGCCATTTCGCCGTTACCTAGATTGCAGGACACTGCATTCAGGAAATGACTTTTGAGTCAGATGCGCAAGACTGTTTAAAAGTCGGTTACCGCTCAATTCTGTTCTGTCAAATTACATTGGTTAATTTTCTAGAGATCTCTGTTGAGCTCAAACTTCACGTAGCTTTTTGTTTGGTCAGTCGGCAACCCTATCGTGGCAACATTAGTGTAAGGCTCGCGCCTTGCGGCACGTTGTCGATAGTAATTTGACCACGGTGACGTTGCGCGACCGCCAATGCAATCGAAAGACCCAGCCCACTTCCTTCGGAATGCTCCAGTTGCGAAAAGCGATCAAAAACCGTTTTACTTTGGTCCGGGGACAGACCTTTGCCATCATCTTTTACGGTCAACATCACGGCCTTTTCATCCTGACGCACGGAGACCGAAATCTTGCTCAGTTTCTCGCCACCATGCTTCAATGAGTTGTCGAGTAAATTCTTGATGGCCTCGCTTAGGAAAATCCGATCGCCCGAGACAATGACCTTGGTATCGGGCATCGCGACCTCGAATTCGATACCTCTGGCAAGAATTTGAACGCCCATTTCTGCTGCAGCTTCCTCGGCTACTTTCCGAAAGTCGAACTCATCAATCTGATCTTGCCGAGTCGGGTACCTGAGCCGCTCGAGGGACAGAAGTTGTTCCGCAACTGTGGCCGAGTTTTTGGCGGCAGTGACCAATTCAGAGATGCGTTTTTCTTTGTCTTGATCTGTCTTCGCATCTTGCAGTGCCTCGGCCATGGATTGTACCGCCGCCGCAGGGTTTCTCAGCTGGTGTGCCGCTTCTGAAATAAACCTTTGATGCGCAATTATGCTCTGTTCCGTCTGCCGAAAGAGGCGGTTAAGGGTTTTGACGACACCTTGCACCTCGGCGGGCACTGGCCTTCTGATTTCACTGAGGTCATCTGGTGAACGCAAATCAATCGCGTCCTGCAAATCCAACAAAGGCCGTAAACCATGAGCGACACCAAACCAGACAACTATGGCGAGCGTAACAAGCAAAATCCCCATTAAAACAGCGGCGCGTATCGACAGTTGATTGGCAAAGGCATTGCGGTCCGAAGTAAGTTGCCAGGCGGTGACGGTCGCGTCTCCAACAAGGTTCTCCAAAGCGACCCTCTCGGTCATCCGAAGTACGCGAACCGGTTCGTTTCGATACTCAGCTTCAAAAAAATGCGGCTTATAGGGGTCCTGTTGGCCAGACGCCGAAGAAGACGGCGGATACGCATATCCTGTCACATATATGCCGCCCGGACCTGTCACGTGGTAGAAGATTTCTCCACCCGATGCTTGTCTGATCATGTTGCGAGTTGACGGAAGCAGCGCGTCCCCACCAGAAATTGCCACGTCTCGTGAAATCGCAAGACCAGCAGAAAGTAGACTGTCGTCAAAAAGCTCTTGCGCCGTACGCTGTGCGACTGCGAAACGCCAGACCCCTAACAAAACCGCGATCAGGATCAGTGGCGTCAAAATCAGAAAAAACAGCCTGCGCCTGAGCGATCCGTGTTGGTTCACTTTTGAACCTCAAGCAAATAGCCAAGACCCCGAGCCATTTTAATCCGGATACCCAAATCCAGCAGCCTTTTCCGCAGACGTGATACATGAGGTTCTACGGCAGATTCTTCTACATCGGCGCCTACGCCATATACAAAATCGATGAGTTGGCTTTTGGGTACTATCCTTCCGCGACGTTCCAACAGGCACTCCAATACGGCAATTTCTCGACGCGGAATTTCCAAGACTTGGCCATTTACGCTGACCTGTCGTGCACTGCGGTCGAACTCAAGCCCGCCGACAATCTCGCTGGCCTCATAATCCAGCTGTTTTCGCCGGGATAATGCCCGAATACGCGCTTCCAATTCGTCCATCTCAAATGGTTTTACCAAATAGTCATCCGCACCCATATCCAGTCCCGAAACCCGATCGCTCGTCTCGGAACGCGCTGTCAGCAAAATTACCGGAGCGCCATCCCCGCGGGCACGCAGGGATCGTAAAATCTCCAACCCGGAACGGCGCGGCAGATTGATATCCAACACAATCAGATCCGCACCTTCCTGACCTAGATGAAGTTCTGCCGCGTCTCCGTCCGTTAGAACATCTACCGCATGACCACGGTCACGCAGACGATAAGCTATGGCGTTGGCGAGGGTTTCGTTATCCTCGACGATGACGATCCGCATTCGTACTCCTGCAAGTTTCACGCAAGGTTGAAGCCTCATGATTGCCAGATGGGAGGGGGAATCAACCCCACAGTTTCATTTGATGTCACGGCGGCGCGTCAAGCTCGTCTGTGGTTTTCTGGTCAATAGGGAGGAACCAATGACCATTTCAAACTTTACCCGTCGCGCAGTCGTAGGACTGATAGCCGCTGTCGGTTTGGCCGCGCCTGCCGCTGCGGAGGTCGATTTCTCGGGCAAAACTGTTGAGTGGGTTATCCCATTCTCAGAAACTGGCGGCTCGGCCAAGTGGGCCAACTTTTTTGCTCCGCTTCTGTCAGAAGCCCTGCCGGGTCAACCCACCGTTGTCGTGAAATTCATGCCCGGCGCCGGATCGACAAAGGGAGCGAACTGGTTCCAGGAACAAAAGCACGACGATGGAACTCTTTTATTTGGCACCTCAGGCTCGACCCAGTTTCCATACCTGCTAAGCGACCCGCGTGTACGATATGAGTACAATGACTGGATTCCCGTGATGGCATCCGGCACCGGAGGTGTGGCTTATCTGAATGCTGAAGATGGTGCCAAATTCGATGGCTCCGCAAACGCGCTGAAGGACACCAACTTCATATATGGCTCACAGGGTGCAACGCGTCTGGACCTGGTACCCTTGCTGGCATGGCAGATGCTGGGCATGAATGTAGAACCCGTGTTCGGTATCAAGGGTCGTGGCGACGGTCGCCTGATGTTTGAACGCGGCGAAGCAAACATTGATTACCAGACATCCTCTGGTTACCTGGGCGGTTCCGTACCGCTGGTCGAGGCGGGCCAAGCCGTGCCGATGATGACCTGGGGCGCATTGGATGCCGATGGCAATATCGTACGTGATCCGACATTCCCCGATATCCCGACCTTCAAAGAGGTTTGTGAAGCCACCGATGGCTGCGAAACCAGCGGCGAGGCTTGGGACGCATGGAAGGCGTTCTTTGTCGCCGGTTTCCCGGTTCAAAAGCTGGCCTTTCTGCCCGGTGATACACCTCAGGAAGTTGTCGACGCTTACACCGCGGCCTTCCAGGCTGTTACTGAACGAGGTGACTTTGAAGAGATTTCCTCCAAGCGTGTTGGCAAGTACCCCGTTTTTGTTGGCGACGGCTCTAAGGCTGCACTGCAAACAGCGACAAGCGTTAACGATGACGCCAAGGCGTATGTACTAAATTGGCTCAAAGAAGCCTATGGTGTCGAGCTGAACTAGGCTGACGTCCCAGCGCGTGCCAAAACATAGGGCACGCGCTATTACATTCCCAAAAAAGTAATGAAAGGCGGCCGTTATGGAGGTTTTTGCCACTGCAATGCCTGCGCTGGGTGACGCGTGGGGATTGATCCTGCAACCTATCGTTCTGGGCTATCTCGTACTCGGCGTTGTAATGGGACTGGCCGTAGGTGTTTTTCCTGGGCTTGGTGGAATTGCTGGTTTGTCCTTGCTGCTGCCGTTCATGTTTGGAATGGACCCTATCCTTGGACTGGCGTTAATGATCGGCATGGTCGCAGTCGTTCCGACCTCTGATACCTTTGCCTCGGTATTGATGGGGATCCCGGGCAGTTCAGCATCTCAGGCGACGGTTCTCGACGGCTTTCCAATGGCCAAGAATGGTGAGGCAGCGCGGGCCTTGTCTGCAGCCTTTGCATCGTCTCTTTTCGGTGGCTTGGTCGGTGCAACATTTCTGACAATGTTCATCCTTGTTGCGCGGCCTATAGTTTTGGCTTTTGGCCTACCCGAGATGTTGATGATCACCATTCTGGGTCTTTCGATGGTCGCTATCCTTGCGGGTCGCATACCGTTGAAAGGAGTAGCGGCGGCTGGTTTGGGCCTGATGGTCGGAACCATCGGTGAGGCAGACGCCGGTGGATCGCTGCGAATGGCGACCTATGACATTCCTTATCTGACAGATGGGCTGAAACTGGTCATCGTCGGGCTGGGCATATTCGCCGTACCAGAAATCGTATCGCTGCTGCGACAGGATCGTTCGATTGCCAAGGGCGCTTCACTGGGGGCCGGGTGGCTTGACGGTGTGAAAGACTGGGCCGCGAACATTTGGTTGTCTGTTCGTTGTTCGATAATCGGCGTGGTCGTTGGTGTCATTCCGGGTCTCGGAGGTTCGGTCGTAGATTGGATTGCCTATGGACACTCGGTTCAATCAACCAAAGACAAAAGCAACTTTGGCAAAGGTGAAGTACGTGGAGTCATCGGCCCGGAAAGTTCGAACAATGCCAAGGAAGGCGGCGGTTTGGTTCCGACCTTGCTTTTCGGTATTCCGGGATCAGGCTCTATGGCAATCTTCATTGGTGCTGTCGCCCTGCTCGGTTCAGGCAACATCGAGGTTGGGCCAAGCATGCTCAAGGACAATCTCGATATCACCTATTCGATTGTCTGGTTACTGGCTCTGGCTAACGTTGTGGGCACCATATTGTGCATCGCGGCTTCGGGCGGTATCGCCAAGCTAACTACAATCCGCTTTACATATCTGGCTCCGTTCCTGTTCATGCTGATTAGCTTTGCAGCATTTCAATCCGGTCAGAACTTCGAAGACCTGCTGGCCCTGTTCGTGATCGGTTTGATCGGGATATTCCTGCGTCGGTTTGACTGGTCGCGCCCAGCCTTCCTTATCGGCTTTGTCCTGTCTAACCCAGTTGAGAAGTTTACCAATCAAGCGTTCCAGATCGCATCGTTCAGGTTTCGCAAAAGCTTTGGCGAGGGTATGGAATATGTCTTCAGCCCGATCGTGATTGTTTTGATCGTGGTTACAGTTGTATCGGTCATTTTTGGAGTTCGTCAGGCCAAGATGATCATGGCTGAAGGAGAGGTTCAGTCGGGCAGCAAGCGTGCGCCTTTGATTTTTCTGCTCGTTATTATGGCCTATTTGATTGTGGCCTTGGTTAACGCCAATATGATCCCGAACTATAACATGACCGACAAGATTATCCCGCTGGTTATCGGCACAGTCTCGCTCTTCTGTTGTGTTGTTTTGTTAATCCAAATGATGCGACGGCCCGAGGGCGATCCGATCTTTGCAGACAAGGAAATCGCAGGTGAGGATGCAAATGCACCTCATGGGCTTTGGTCCACACTGGCATGGTTTGCTGGTCTGATCGCAGCTACTTGGGTCGTCGGCTTCATCCTTGCGCTATTCGGGTTCTTGATCGCCTTCTTTCGCATTCGCGCCGGATCAAGCTGGCAGATTACACTGATCCTGACCGCATGCGGCATAGGCTTTATGTGTTTCATGGCCGGTGCACTAAACCGGGATTTTCCGCCCGGCCTTCTGCAGGGTTTAGTTGATCTGCCGTGGCCTCTAAAATGACAGAACCCCTAAGGCTTCTTTGCCTCGAAGGGGATGGCATCGGGCCAGAGATCGTGAACGCGACGCTGGCGGTTGTTCAAGCCGCCGGCCGTGTCCTTAATCGCAAGATCCAAACCGAGAAGATGGATATCGGTTTTGCTGCGTTGAAAGCCAAAGGATCGACGATCCCACAGTCGGTGATTGAGGCCGCCGAGTCTGTCGACGGTGTGATCCTTGGTCCGGTTTCGCACAATGAATATCCGCCAGTCGAACAGGGTGGGCGAAATCCTTCAGGCGTACTGCGAAAAGAACTGGAGCTTTTTGCAAATCATCGACCCGCCAAGACATGGGTCGGACTAGACGCACCTTCGCGCAAATCCTTCGACCTGATCGTGATGCGCGAGAACCTTGAAGGGTTCTATGCAGATCGCAATATGTTCGCAGGCTGTGGTGAATTTATGCCCGAACCGGACGTTGCGTTGGCTGTTCGGAAGGTGACGCGCAAAGCAAGTCTCGACATCGCACGCGCCGGTTTCGAATTGGCCGCGTCCCGTCCGGCCAAACATGTTACCGTCGTTCACAAGGCAAACGTCATGCGTATGACGGATGGCTTGTTCTTGGAATGCACGCGTTCAGTCGCCAAAGAGTTTCCCTCCGTTGCCTATAAGGAAATGCTTGTAGACGCGGCTGCGGCGCATCTGGTTCGCGATCCTACACGGTTCGACGTATTGATTACGACGAATATGTTCGGCGATATTCTAAGCGATCTCGCCTCAGAGCTAGCCGGTGGTTTGGGGCTGGCTGGGTCCCTCAATTTCGGTGCTCGTCACGCGGTTGCACAGGCGCAGCATGGCTCGGCTCCGGATATCGCCGGTAGAGACGTGGCAAATCCGGTTTCGCTTGTATTATCAGTTGAAATGCTGCTTCGGCATCTCGGTGAAACTAACGCAGCAGATCTTATCCGAGCCTCTGTGGGAGTTGCATTGGAATCGCCCGAAACACGCACGCGCGACCTGCAAGGTACGCTTGGCACAAGTGCATTCACCGAAGTTCTTTGCAAACTTGTTGAGGAGGGCGCGAGATGACCCAAACCGCAATACCCTACGTTTTCATGCGAGGCGGCACATCGCGCGGCCCCTATTTTCTCAGGTCTGATTTGCCGCAGGATTTGGATAAGTTGGCGGAAGTTCTGATTGCCGCCATCGGTGCCGGCCATCCACTAAATATTGATGGAATTGGCGGTGGCGCTGCAGTTACCACCAAAGTCGCAATGCTTTCGCCCAGCGATGATGAATGGGCAGACATCGACTATTTCTTTGCCCAGGTCTCGGTTGAGGAGAGGCTGGTCGACTTTAAGCCCACCTGCGGCAACATTCTGTCTGGTGTTGGTCCCGCAGCAATTGAAATGGGGTTGATCCAGACTCAGGGCGAAGAAACCAAAGTTCGCATTCGCGCAGTCAACACTGGTGCACAGGTAGAGGCCAAGGTCCAAACACCCGGTGGCCAATTGACTTATGATGGCGGGTCACAGATTGCTGGTGTGCCCGGGCAGGCGGCTCCGATCCAGTTGAGTTTTATGGGCGTAGTAGGGTCTTCGACCGGTGCATTCCTGCCCACAGGTAACTTGCGTGACTCTATTCAAGGGATTGAAGTGACCTGCATGGATGTCGCGATGCCCTTGGTAATAGCCCGCGCAGCTGACTTTGGTTTGTCAGGCTACGAAAGCGCAGAAGAACTTGATGGAAACGAAGAGTTCTTTGACCGTATGGAGAAACTTAGGATCGAAGCCGGTCTTGCAATGGGCATGGGAGACGTTTCGAAGTCTGTAACTCCCAAGTTTGGGCTTCTGGCACCCGCCAAAGACGGAGGAACCATTGCCGTCAGGTATTTCATGCCATGGAAAACTCATCCAACGATGGCCGTTACTGGCGCCCAATGCTTGGCATCCTGTGCACTGACGCCGGGAACAGTTTCTGATGGTTTACTAAACCGCCCCAATTCCTGCCCTGCGGAAATTGAGCTTGAGCATGCCTCGGGAACAATCGACGTCTTGATCGACTTTTCCAATAATGAAAGTTTTGTCCTGAACTCTGCAGGCCTGGTTCGAACGGCTCGCAAACTGGCAGATGGCTATATTTATGTCCCGAAAGAGGTTTGGGATGGGAGTTGATTGGGTTGATGCCATTTGGTATACTTTAGTATACAATTAGGAGGAGCCACAATGACGGACTACTCTGAATGCCTCATGATCGCGCGTCAGGAACTCAGGCTTGCGCAAGCAGCCTTGCGGAGAGAAATGGCAGACTACCCAACACCGATTGCCGGTTGTGACGAGCAGTTCAATCACCTTTTGGACCAAAGTCAGCGCATTCGAAATGCGCTCGCCGCTCTTGAAGCGCCGCATTTTGTCCCAACCCCAAGAAGGTTGGATATCGGGATGAGCATTGAAAGCCGATGAAAGTTCACATTCTAGACGATTGGTTCGACACACTTCGAGGGTTGCCGTGTTTTGACAAGCTGGCGGGACACGACATTACGGTCTGGACGGACCACGTAGAAAGCTCTACCGAGCTAGCCGCGCGCCTACGGGACGCCGAAGTGCTGGTACTTTTTCGTGAACGCACCAATGTGACAAGGGAATTACTGACGCAATTGCCAAACCTGCGACTAATCAGCCAGCGCAGTGTCTATCCTCATGTCGATGTGCAGGCTTGTACAGATAACAGAGTGTTGCTGTGTTCGAACATGCATGGAGGAACACCCTCGTATGCCGCGGCCGAGCTGACTTGGGCTCTGATAATGGCTGGCATGCGTGACCTTCCTGCGCAAATGGCATCTGTCAAGGCGGGTTGCTGGCAAGCCGGGGTAGGTAAAACACTGCGTGGTCGGCAATTGGGCCTTTACGGATATGGGCGTATCGCTCGCACGGTCGCCGGATATGCTGAAGCATTTGGAATGTCTGTCGTCTGGTGGTCGTCCGACGCAGGTCGCGCCCGCGCGACTGCCGATGGCGCGATCATTGCACCCAACCGCGAGGCATTCTTTGCCAACAGCGACGTTGTTTCCATTCACGTGCGTCTAAAACCGGAAACAAACGGTATCATAACAGCAGAAGATTTGGGCGCGATGCAACCAGGTTCCCTGTTTGTGAACACTTCCCGTGCAGGGCTAGTTGCGCAGGGGGCTTTGCTCAAAAGCCTCAATAGTGGCCGTCCTGGCATGGCAGCAATCGATGTTTTTGATACTGAACCACTTACTGATCCCAACGACCCTCTACTGGCACATCCGCACTTGATCGCGACGCCCCATATCGGATTTGTCACCGAAGACGAGTTTGATCTGCAGTTCGCGGATATCTTTGACCAAGTAAACGCCTTTGCCGAAGGTGAACCGATCCACATGATCAATCCCGAGGTTTGGTCCAACGCAGAATGAGATTGGCTGCAATCGGCGCGCCGATTATTACCAATACAATCCGTGTTAGATGGTGTGTGATAACAAAGCCTAAATCGGCACCCGAGACGATCGCCAGAACTGTCATTTCAGCCTGACCGCCTGGGGCAAAGGCCAGAAACGCCTCGACTGGGCGGCCGAGGCCCAATGCGGTGACGATGGCTGTGAAGGCTGCCGCCAGTATCGCTAAAATGGTGACGTAAGCCACACCGGCGGCAACCACACGGCGCAGTTCACTCCATGTAACACCGGTAAACTGTACGCCAATCCCGCAGCCAATGAAGAACTGGGCCACCAGTACAGCTTCACGAGGAGGGCGTGAATGGATGAAGTCACCAAGTGACAGCATAGCTGTCAGAATCATTGGCCCAAGTATCGAGGCACCGAACAACCCGACTTTCTCGCCGCCTTTCCAACCCACAAGAGCTGCGGCCACCATGAGCAGCAGTTCATGCACGGGAAGGTCGCGCGCGGGCTCACCAACGGGGTTAGTCAATTCCGCGCCATAGAAGACCGTCAGAAACAAAGGCGCCAAGGTAACTATGATCAAAACGCGCGTGCCATGGATCAAGGACAATGTACGCGGATCAGCCCCAGCTTCGGTGCCAAAAATAATCATGTCCTGCAATCCACCGGGCATGGCTGCATAAAACGCTGTTTTGTCATCAAAACCCCAAACCCTGCGAAAAAAGGGGACACCGATAAGCGCGATCAAAATGATAAAGAACGGGATCAACATTATCGACGCAGCCATCTTTGGCAGATCTGCGAAAAGGGCTGGTGTAATCGACGCTCCGACGGCCACTCCCAAAATTGTTCTCGCAGCAACTGAAACCTGACCAAATCCCCTAAGCGGCGCTTTGGCCAAAGCCGCAATCAGGCACGCGGACATTGGACCAAACAAAAATGGCAGTGGCAGGTTTGCCGCCCAAAACAACAACGTGCCCAACGCTGCGAGGCCAAATGTTAGGGACCTCTGCATTGTTGGTGTGAGTTGAGAATTCCGGGCGGACAAGATTAGACTCCAGAAATACCAGCTTATTTGTATGCGGTTGTATACCAAGCAGTGCAATATGCAAGCGCACTAGGTTTTTTGCATCCTTTGATGCGTCTCAAATTAGTTCGGCTTTTTCTAGTCTATTCTGATTGCATCCTATTCTCGGCTCACGAGGTCCAAGATGATTGTCGGAGACCAAAGCAAAGTAGTTGCATTCCTATCAGACCCTGCCACTTACGGCGTCTACGAACCAATCGAAGTCATCGAAACTCATATCTCCATTATTTTTCTAGCGGGAAACCGGGCGTATAAACTGAAAAAAGCGGTCCAACTGCCGTATGCAGATTTTTCTACTCCTGAAATTCGCTCCAACGCCTGTGAAAAAGAATTTAAGCTGAACAAGATTACTTCGCCAGAGATCTACCTTGGCGTGCGTCATATCAGCCGAAACGGTTCAACACTAAGTTTCGGCAACTGCGGGGAAGTCATTGACACCGTTGTTGAAATGGTACGTTTCGAGCAAGAAACTATACTAGACCAAGTGGCCTTGCGAGGAGAACTAACCCCTGAAATTATGAGTGTTTTGGCAAAAACAATTGCGAAGGCTCACAAGTCGGCGAAGCCGGTCCAAACCGGTGGCGTTGATAACATCCATGCCGTGCTGAGCATTAACAAGGCAGGCTTTAAACAAGGCTCGGTGTTTACGCATTCTGAAATAGACCGACTAGACGAAGCCTTCCAAACCGCATTGAAACAGAAGGCCGGGATCTTTGAAATGCGAGCCGCGCGCGGTTGTATTAAGCGTTGTCACGGAGACCTTCATCTAAGAAATATTTGCCTCTTCGATGGGGAACCAAGGCTATTTGACTGTATCGATTTCAACGACCAACTCGCTACAGTAGATGTTTTGTACGATTTGGCATTTCTTGCAATGGATCTTTGGCACAGGGATTTGCGACACCTCGCAAACCTTGTCGTAAACCACTATGTTGATTTCTCACAAGAAGAGGACGGTTTTCCGCTTTTGCCGTACTTCATTGCACTTCGTGCAGCTGTACGTGCGCATGTTCTGGCAACACAGTCTGAGGACCTGCAAGACAACCCCGCAAACGCCAAGCGGAAAGAAGCCCGAACTTACTATGACTTGGCGACATCCCTATTAGGAAACACGAAGCCTCGATTAGTTGCAATTGGTGGCTTCAGTGGAAGCGGCAAGTCCACCATATCAAACGAAATTGCACCTGCGTTTGGGGGTGCCCCCGGAGCAAGAGTGATAGAAAGTGATCGGGCACGCAAAGCAATGTTTGGCGTCGATCCGCAGACGCCGCTACCAGAAAAGGCCTATCATCGCGATGTTTCGGATGCAGTATATGACTCGATGGGACATCGCGCCAAGGCTCTGCTAAAGGCCGGGAGCCCGGTGATAGTTGATGCAGTTTTTGATTTTCCTGGCCGAAGAGATAAAATCGAAAATGTAGCGCGAGAAGTTAATGTTCCTTTTGATGGTATTTGGCTGGACGCCGCATCGGCAGTACTTAAACGACGCCTTCAAACCCGGGCCAAGTCAGCATCTGACGCCACTGTGGATGTTTTGGAGATGCAACTTGAATGGAAATCGGTTCCCGTTTCTTGGACGCTGCTTTCAACCTCTTGTTCTATTGACGAAACCCGGCTGGAAATCGTGACCGCGTTGGGTTTGGATCAGCATAAATAAACTTGATTATCCCAACGCAGAAGACGCTTCGAACTAGCCCCGCTAAGGTTATTTCGTGCCCAAATCCTGTCACCCAGGTTGCTGAATATCGGTTGCCCGACATTGCCATAGGGCGCCAAAAGCGCAGTAAATTCTGTATTCAACCTTAGCTGAGCCATTTGCCATCCTCAGAAACGAGCTTTTTTGTACATTGATCTTTATCAAGATTGGCTAACGCAAGCAGTGGTACAGTGAACGCCAAATTAGGAGGGTTCGCATGGAAGATTTGGTGGAAATTGGAAGATCCTTTGTGCAGGCGATGCGTGAACGCAGGGGCATCTCAAACGTTGACGAAATGTATGCCGAAAACGCTCAATCAATAGAGGCGGTCGTGCCTCCTGTGCGGCAGTTTCGGATAACTAAAGGACGGGATGCGATCAAAGCGAAAAGAGAGGATTGGTTGGTAACACATGAAATCCATGAACTCGACGCGGACGGCCCCTACGTTCACCCTCCAAATCGCTTTGGCGTTCGTTACAGGGCCGAGGTAACGCAAAAGTCTACGGGTAAGCATATAACTCTCCGTGAAATCGCAATTTACTCGGTGGAGGACGACAAAATTATTCTCGAAGAGTTCTTCATGTTGCCAAAATAGAAAGCCACCTTGCAGTTCGGCTAAACTTGGTGCAGCCGTGAACCGGTAACTTGGATTTTTCCAATAATAACAAAGCACGGTTACCGCGGTGCAGTCAGCCTACTGATTTACTCCGGTCAGACACTAACTAGAGAAATCCGCTCAACCCGACCCAGCCCGAAACAACCAGTAACGATCCGATTGAAAGACTGCACTTATGCCGAAAGAGCCATATCAAAGTCCACGCGACGGACCAAACTGGCCCGATTGGATGTATTACGTTGCGCTTGCGGCTGTTCTAGGACTTTTGATTGTTACAAGCTTTTTTGCTCCGCCTGCCAATCAGCAAGCAACCACGCTGACATACAGCGCCATGAAAGAGCTTGTCCGTGCGGGGCGAGTGCAATCAGCTGAACTGCGCGAGCATAGCATTATTGTAAATACCAAGTCCGATGACAAGGACGGCGGACAAACTTTCAGTGCCGTTGTCCCGGTCCATGGCGATCCGGACTTGCTTGCGCTGCTGGAAGACAACGATGTCGACATAACGGCGACGGAACCATCTGAAACGTCAATCTTCATTTATCTACTGCCTTGGGTATTTATTCTCGCAGTCTACTTTTGGCTACAGCGGCGAATGACAGGCGGGATAGCCGGCGGTCCAGGTGGAATTTCCGGAGGGCTGCTTAGCGGACGTTTTTCCAAACCGAATGCATCCGCAAAGAAAGTGACGTTCCAGGATGTGGCGGGCCAGGATCAGGCTAAACGCGAGGTTGCAGAATTGGTGGAGTTCCTGCGCGACCCACAGCGTTTTGCCCGCGTCGGTGCCGAAGTCCCGCATGGCGTTTTGCTGGTTGGACCGCCGGGAACAGGAAAAACGCTGTTGGCTAAAGCACTTGCTGGCGAGGCCGATGTCCCATTTTTTTCCACGTCTGGTTCCGAATTTATTGAGATTTTCGTTGGCGTCGGTGCGGGCCGGGTCCGCAATTTGTTTGAGGAAGCGCGCAAGGCTGCTCCGTCAATTATTTTCATCGACGAATTGGATAGCGTCGGTCGCACCCGCGGAACAGGGCTTGGCGGCGGCCACGATGAAAGGGAACAGACACTAAACCAAATACTTGCGGAACTAGACGGATTTAGTGAACGCGAAGCGGTTGTTGTACTGGCAGCAACCAACCGACCAGATGTTCTGGATCCTGCTTTGCTAAGGCCTGGCCGTTTCGACCGCCATGTAACGCTTAACTTGCCTGAGAAAGAAGCCCGACGTGCCATTCTTGATATTCATGCAAGAAAGCTACCACTTGAAAATACCAGCGATCTGGATTGGATTGCGGCTGGAACACCGGGCTTTTCAGGGGCTGATCTAAAGAATCTACTCAACGAAGCTGCAATCACGGCAGCGCGCCGGAACGCAGGTCTGATCACCCGCAGTGACCTTGATGAAGCACGGGACAAAGTGATGATGGGGACAGTACGCACACTCGCCATCCGACCTGACGAACGGCACCGGTTAGCTGTCCATGAAGCCGGTCATACCGCAGTTTCTTACTTCACTCCCGAAGCTGACCCTTTGTACAAAGTCACGATCATTCCACGCGGTCATGCCCTTGGCGGAACACATTCTTTACCGGAGGGAGAACGTCACACTCTCAATGAAACATTCCTCAAAGACCAGATCGTTACATTGCTCGCAGGGCGAGCGGCAGAACAATTGTTCCTGGGAACCGTCAGTTCCGGCGCTGATGACGACATCCGAAGGGCCACCGAAATTGCCAGACGAATGGTGACGCGGTGGGGAATGACGGATGAGCTCGGTCCGATCGACCTACGGCAAAGCGAGGACCACCCATTTCTGGGGCGGTCCATCGCGCAGCCCACGAGTGTTTCCGACACTACGGCGGCGCAAGTGGACCAAGCGATTATCAAGATGCTTGTCGACGCAGAAGCGCGGGCAACTTCGATAATAAAAAAACATAAACCAGAGACCGAAAAGCTAATTGCAGCGCTTGAAGAAAATGAAACACTGGACTTCGTTGCTATTCAGTTATGCCTGGATCCTGAGAAGAAAATTGAGCAACCTCGTCATACACCTGACTCAGTGACCAAAATACCTGTTGTTCCGCATAGTTGACATTCTCGACAGTGTGCGCCGCTGTTTTTGGTCGCAAAATATGGCAGGATCCTTCTCAATCAAGAGAACCCAGTCTCACTGATAAAACTGGACAACAAGAACATTTGTTGGCGGCGGACATTTAGGAATTTTTCGACCTGAGTTTTGGAGGGCCCATGTACAAGAAAATATTAATTGCCACCGACGGATCCGAACTGGCGCAGCGAGCTGTCGAACAAGGTATAAGCCTTGCCAAATCCCTGAATGCCAGTGTGATGTTCGTAACGGTTACCGAGCTGTGGTCGCCCCTTGAAATGGCTGGCGCGGCCGAGCTTGGAAGCCAAGACGCAGTTCGAGGCTATGAAGATGCAGCCGCCCAATCCGCAAAGGAAATTCTGAAGCAAGCCAATGAACTAGCAGCATCTGCCGGGATTGCCTCTGAAACTCGTCACATAGCGGATCGTAGGCCGGCAGAAGGAATTCTGGATACCGCTGAACTGTACGATTGCGAACTTATAGTGATGGCTTCTCATGGTCGCCGTGGGCTACAAAAAATGTTGGTAGGTAGCCAGACTTCTGAAGTCATCGCATTAAGCAAGCGGCCTGTCCTCGTCGTGAGATAAATTGGTCCTCATGCCTGAGCTTTCACTTCGTTTCGACAATCCTCAAATGAAGCGGGATGTTCCACCAAAAGAGTCCATAACGAGAAACCCGGGCACAAGCATTGCAATATGACCGATGTCAAAGTCGAATTGGACGCTCTGTGCCAGACTCCACATGAAGAATTCCCATGTCCGACCCTGGGGACGGTTCCTTGGTTCGGTCAGAGGTTTGGGAGGCACGTAACATGGACCAACTTGCTATCAGATTCCCGGATCGCGCCGAAGCCGGACGTCGTTTAGGCAAGCGCTTGCAAACCATGGAGTTGGATGACCCTGTTGTTTATGCTTTGCCGCGCGGCGGGGTACCCGTCGCAGTCGAAGTTGCACATGCAATCAAGGCTCCGCTTGATCTAATTTTTGTCCGCAAGATCGGTGCGCCCGGATCGCGAGAAGTAGCGCTTGGAGCGATCGTCGACGGCAAAAACCCTCAAACAGTCATAAACAAAGAGGTCCAAAGACGATCACACGCTGACGCCAATTATCTCGAGAAGGCACGCGCCAGGGAATTACACGAATTAGAAAGACGTCGATCGCGATACCTCGGCGACCGCGCGCAAATTTCTGCGAAGGACAAAACCGCTGTCATTGTCGATGATGGGCTGGCGACTGGGGCAACGATGAAGGCGGCGCTTATCTCTATGACGCAACAAGGCCCCAAGAAGGTTTGTATTGCGGTCCCGGTTGCACCGGCTGAGGTCGCAAAAGAGTTCGAAAGTCTGGCCGACGAAGTTGTGTGTCTGAACCCAGCACAGCTTTTTTTTGGTGTTGGCGCGTTTTACGACGACTTCCATCAACTCAGCGATGAAGAGACTATAGGTCTACTGCAGGCAGGGCGGTGAGAAATCATTGCCGCTTTCCGGCCTTTATCCCGCTCAAGCACATATTACACACATTCGTCAAAGGCGGCGTAAGGAGTCCGCCGCCAAGTTGTCTTACCCGAAAATTCGACTGCTACAGTTACAGACCTACCGTTGAGTGCGAAAGATATTGGGCAAGACAAGCGCCAGACGTATTATTCGTCACGCGGCCCGCAACAAGTGACCCACAGTCAGGCTCTACCGCGGGCCAATTTGGTTCATCGGCAGATTGTGTTGTTACCTTTTGCCGGTCTAATAGGTGCTTTTCCACTCAAGCCGATATAGAGTATGCCGCCCGCTCAGACCTTTGAGTTGCCTTGGCTCGGTGTCCGAAAAACAAAATGAGGTTCTTCCTCCAACCATTGCTCGGGTCGCATCCGAAATCAAAATTTCGCCCGCGACGCCTGCAGTCGTTATACGCGATGCCTTGTTGACTACGGTGCCAAAGAAATCACCGCGAGATTGCACAACATCGCCGGTGTGAAT
>NZ_JBXWRL010000041.1:0-50570 GCF_059612885.1 Ruegeria sp. YKSD179
GCGCGTTTTGTTAAGTCCGGCAATATTTTGACTTGTGGAGGTGCAAGTGCCGCGTTGGATCTTATGCTTGAGCTGATCAAAGAATTGTTCGGACCCGCCGCCGCGTTTGACGCGTACAGCATGTTTTTGTTTGACCCGGCCAGGCGACAAACTGCGACGAACGTTGCAAAGCCATTGAGCGACCGCGGCTCACCCAAGCTGTTGGAAGCACTGAATGTAATCGCTGAAAACGTCGAACAACCACTAACCACATTTGAATTGGCGCGTCAGGTGGCAATTTCAGAACGTAGCCTGAACCGCGTTTTCTCTGTTGAGTTAGGGATGACGCCCGGAAAATACTATAGGCTCTATAGGCTTCAGCATGCACGTTATTTGGTACAGGAAACGCGGTTAAGCGTGGAACAGATAGCGATGCGCTGCGGCTTCTCAGGGGCATCATCTTTGGGTCGGTCTTTTTTGCGCGAGTTTGGCAAACCAATTGGTGCGTTACGGGTTTAGGATCGCGACGCGTTTCGAATTGCTGACGGCGTCTGTCCAAATTCAGCCCTGAACGCACGCGTCATTGCGCTTGCGTCGTCATACCCGCAGCGGCTGGCTATTTCCGCTATAGATTGGTCAGTTTCACTCGCTAGTTTTCGTGCCAGATTCAACCTAAGCCGACGATAAAGCGCCTGTGGCGTTGTCTCAAGCGAAGCACGAACCCGGGTTTCAACCTTCTTTTGAGAACATCCAATTGTTTTCGCAATGCTATGGATAGACATAGGTGACTCGATGTTGTTTTGCATCAATGTCAGAATCCGGTTCACGATCGTATCCCTCGACTGCAGTGGACCGGAATATTGAGATGCTGCATCCTGGTTCATCAAAAGATTGGCAACCTCCATTGAAAGCAAGGCTCCGTGATCCTCGCGGATTAGTGCGGAAGCTAAATCAAAGGCGGCCATGGCCCCCATACAAGTCAGTAGATTTCCGTCTATGACGAACCTTTCCTGAACCGTTTCCACGTTTGGAAATTCTTCTTCAAAACGCGACAACTCATCCCAATGAATAGTCGCGCGGCAATTGTCCAATAATCCGGCGCGCGCCAATAACCAGCTTCCGGTGTCTAACCCTGCAATTTTTCCGTGCCGTCTCGAAGACGCGCGAAGCATTTTAGCGGTTTTTTCTGTGCTAAGGGAAACAAATCCATAGGACGGCATCACCACCAAAACGTCACCGGATTCGTCTTGCAACGCACCATTTGGCGATACCTGTAAGCCGCTGGAACTTTTGACTGGATGGCCATCCGGAGAGAAAAAGTTCCACGTATAAAGCCTTTGTCGAGACAAAGTATTTGCCGCGCGCAAGGGCTCCACCATGTTGGCCAGACAGTGGTTCGAAAAGCCATCAAATAAAAGAAAGTTAAAGATCTGCCCCAAAATTTTTGCCAACTCTGCATGAAAAATACTAACTATGCATTGCACTGGAATAGGCTCCGAGGTTTCATTCGTCAACTCCGTGCCAAAGGAATCCGCGCAATGAATTTTGGTTTGACCGACGAGCAGGAAATGATCGTCTCCACCGTTCGTAGTTTTGTGGAAAACGAAATTTACCCACATGAAAATTTGGTAGAACGCAACGGGCAAGTACCGCAAGAATTGGGGCAAGCGATAAAGCAGAAGTGCATTGATTTGGGCTTTTACGCCTGCAACTTTCCCGAAGAAGTTGGCGGCGCCGGATTGTCTCATCTTGACTTCACATTGGTCGAGCGCGAACTGGGCCGCGGCTCAATGGCATTGACGCATTTCTTTGGTCGACCTCAAAACATTTTGATGGCCTGTAAGGATAGTCAGCGCGAGCGGTACTTGCTGCCTGCCGTCCGTGGAGAAAAGATGGATGCCCTGGCTATGACAGAACCTGATGCCGGTTCAGATGTGCGAGGTATGAAATGCCAGGCCATGCGCGATGGCGGGGATTGGGTCGTAAATGGCTCAAAACACTTTATTTCGGGCGCGGAACATGCCGATTTTTTCATAGTGTTCATCGCCACGGGTGTAGACGAAACTCCCAAAGGTCCAAAAAAGCGGATTACAACTTTTCTGGTGGACCGCGGAATGCCGGGGTTTGAAGTTCGCGAAGGATACAAATCGGTCAGCCACAAGGGTTACAAGAACTACATTCTCTATTTCGACAATTGTCGCCTGCCTGATGCGCAGGTGCTAGGTGAAGTTGATGGAGGGTTCGCAGTCATGAATGAGTGGTTGTACGCCACGCGATTGACAGTTGCCGCCTTTTCAGTCGGACGCGCCCGGCGCTGCTTTGATTACGCGCTGAACTATTCGGCCGAGCGTAAACAGTTTGGTCAATCCATCGGCAAGTTTCAGGGCGTGAGTTTTCAGATCGCCGACATGATTACCGAGATCGACGCCGCCGACTGGTTAACACTGTCTGCCGCGTGGCGCTTGGATGAAAACTTGCCATCCAACCGTGAGATCGCTTCGGCTAAACTTTATGCCTCAGAGATGCTGGCGCGGGTCACTGATACTACGCTGCAGATATTTGGCGGTATGGGTTTGATGGATGATTTTCCAATTGAACGGTTCTGGCGCGACGCTCGGGTGGAACGCATCTGGGACGGCACCAGTGAAATTCAACGCCACATCATTAGTCGTGACCTTTTGCGTCCCCTTGGCGCGTAAGCTGGAATTTTGCGGTAAGAATTATGACGCCAGACCTTTCCCGATTGCTGCAGCCTGAGTCGATCGCTGTTGTTGGCGGCGGGTCGTGGTGCGAGCAAGTTGTCATGCAGTCGAAACGCATGGGTTATCAGGGAAGTATCTGGCCCGTGCATCCCAATGCTGAACAGATTGCTGGCCATGCTGCCTTTTCGTCTTTGGATGAATTGCCCGCTGCACCTGACGCTGCCTTTATCGGCGTTAACCGCCATTTGACCGTCGATCTTATTAAAACCTTGGCCACTATGGATGCGGGAGGCGCTGTTTGCTTTGCCTCGGGGTTTTCTGAGGCGTCGGCAGAGGATGAGACAGGGCGCTCTTTGCAGGAGCAGTTGATTCAGGCTGCAGGTGAAATGCCGATCCTGGGACCCAACTGTTATGGGTTCATAAATGCGCTGGATGGAGCCTTGCTTTGGCCCGATCAGCACGGGGCCAGCCCTGTGGACAAAGGCGTGGCGATACTGACCCAAAGTTCGAACATTGCGATCAATTTGACCATGCACAAACGGGCTTTGCCCATCGCCTATATGGTAACTTGCGGAAATATGGCGCAGACCTCGCAGGCGCAAATCGCGACCGCATTGCTTGACGATTCACGGGTTACAGCAATAGGCCTGCATATCGAAGGCTTCAAAGACATCCGCGAGTGGGAGGCACTTGCTTCAAAGGCTTATCAAAGGGGCATTCCCTTGATAGCACTCAAAGTTGGCGCGTCAGAACATGCACAATCTGCGACGGTGTCCCACACTGCGTCACTGGCTGGCAGCGATGCAGGTGCCCAGGCCCTGCTCAATCGGTTGGGGATACCCCGGCTTAGCGCGCTGCCCGATTTTCTGGAAACTCTGAAACTGCTGCATGTCTATGGCCCCTTGCCGGGGTTGAACATTGCAGCGATTAGTTGTTCGGGCGGCGAAGCCAGTCTGGTCGCGGACATGGCCATTGGCACTGGGCTGACTTTTCCCCCGCTCTCAGACGACAAATCAACTCGACTACGCCAAGCTTTGGGGCCAATGGTAGCCTTGAACAACCCTTTGGATTATCACACTTATATCTGGCGTGACGAAGACGCCATGACCAAAGCGTGGTCTGGCATGACAGGTGAAGACATTGATCTGACCATTGCCATTGTTGATTACCCTACGACCGATCCAACCGATTGGGTTTGTACAATCAAAGCAGCACTGAACACGCGCGCGCAAACTGGCGCCAGATTTGTTGTGGCCGCGACTCTGCCAGAGCTGCTACCGGAAGATATTGCCGAGGAGCTTTTGGTTGGAGGCGTAGTGCCCATTATGGGGCTGCGCGAAACTCTGGCGGCAACCCGTGCCGCTGGGCAAATCAGACCCCCATCGACGGTTCCCGTTTGCTTGCCCGGTTTAACTGCCGCGACCAGAACCTTGACTGAAGCGGAATCCAAACAAACACTGGCCGCCATTGGCTTGCGGGTTCCGCAAAGTCGAACTGTGACTGACGAAGACGGTATTTCGCTTGCCATTCAAGAACTGGATGCACCGCTTGCAGTAAAAGGTGTTGGCCTTGCGCATAAATCCGAACACTCTGCCGTAAAGTTGAACGTTCAGCCGGAGGACGTGCCAAAGATCGCGCTCGAGATAGGTACGTCTGAGATATTGATTGAGGAGATGATCGATGGAGCTGTTGCTGAGCTCTTGATTGGCGTTATCCGAGATTCAGCTCATGGCTTTGTCCTGACCCTTGGTGCAGGAGGGACACTTACCGAACTGCTACGAGATTCAGTTTCGCTTTTGGTTCCCAGTTCTTCCGAGGAAGTTCGTTCAGCACTTGGACACTTGAGGATTGCGCCTTTGCTTAATGGATATCGCGGCCAGCCAGCGGCTCAATTACAAGGGATTCTTGAAGCTGTCGAGGCAGTTCAATCCTATGTCATAAAAAACGCCGAAACGCTCGGCGAGGTTGAAATTAACCCGCTTCTCTGTACGCCTGAAAAGGCCGTAGCAGTAGATGCCCTTATTCGAAAGGCCTGACAAATGAACCCGATCAAAACCAGACGTGACGGAGCTATCCTCGAAGTTACTCTGGACCGTCCCAAGGCCAACGCTATCGACCTAGCCACCAGTCGGATTATGGGTCAGATTTTTGCCAAATTCAGAGATGATCCCGAACTTCGCGTGGCAATCCTAACCGCGACCGGCGAAAAGTTTTTTTGCCCTGGCTGGGATCTGAAAGCAGCGGCCGAAGGGGATGCGGTGGACGGCGATTACGGTGTCGGGGGTTTTGGCGGCCTGCAAGAACTGCGTGATTTGAACAAACCGGTTATCGCTGCGGTTAACGGCATCGCATGCGGAGGTGGACTGGAGTTAGCCCTGTCAACAGACATGATCCTTGCTGCTGAACACGCAACCTTTGCCCTGCCGGAAATCCGTTCCGGAACTGTTGCGGACGCAGCCAGCGTCAAACTGCCAAAGCGCATCCCCTACCATATTGCGATGGAACTGTTGCTTACCGGCCGTTGGTTTGACGCAGAAGAAGCTCACCGTTGGGGGTTGGTCAACGAAATCCTGCCTGCAGATCAACTTATGGACCGAGCCTGGGAATTGGCGCGGCTGATTGCTTCAGGGCCACCGCTTGTGTTTGCGGCGATCAAAGAAATTGTGAGAGAATCCGAAGATGCCAAGTTTCAGGACATGATGAACCGTATCACCAAACGGAAACTGACAAGCGTCGATGTTTTATATGCCAGCGAAGACCAATTAGAGGGTGCCAGAGCCTTTGCTGAAAAACGTGAACCGGTTTGGAAAGGAAAATAGACCCACCAGTAGACTTTTGACGACGTTGTTGGCGGCACCCAAATCGGCAGCGCCTATTTTAATGGCCGTTCGTGCTAGGCATCCTGTGCAGCGACGTAACCATGACCGCCCCTGTACTGCGCGTTGGCGAGCGCGATCGCCGGACCCTTTTTTGAGATCGTTAAAACGGCCCCTGCAACAGCCGAGGTAATTGAAAAGCCCATGGTCATGATCAGTCCAAGTAAACAGGCAAACGGATCGAACAGATTTCAATCCGGCCAGAAACGCGTTTTTCAACGCATTTGCGACTATACGCATTGAAACATCTTCACTTAAGCGCGGTAAAGTTGGGTGAAATAACAATCATATCTGGATTTTAGCGTTAAAAAAATTAAACTCAGGAGAACTAGTTCAACACCACTCCAATCAGTTGCCACACCTGAGCCATGTCGCGCCGCCACTATAATTTCCCCCCGCTTTCCACCTTGTCTGTTTTTGAAGCCGCCGCCCGGCACTTGAGTTTCAAAAACGCAGCAGTTGAACTTCTGGTGACGCCGGGGGCAGTCAGTCACCAGATCAAGGCGTTAGAAGGAGAGTTGAAGACCAACCTGTTCGAGCGGCGGCATCGTGGCGTTGATCTGACTGAAGACGGCAAGGCTTTGTATGAAGCTGTATCAACCTCTTTTGGCCGTATCTCTAAAACTCTTGAAGCAATCCGCAATCGCCGTTCCAGCGAAAAGGTAACAGTCGGGTCCACCACGGCAGTGGCGGCACTGTGGTTATCATCTTCCATCATAAGGTTCTGGCGGGATACTCCTGATCTGAACATTAACCAAATTACTCAGGACCGACCGTTCAAGGATCGGCCAGATATCGATTTTTTTATTCGTTACGGACGCGATTTTGACCCTCAACTGTCTCACACAGCGCTCTACCGAGACACGCTGGTACCGGTCGGCAGCCCTGAGCTGGCAGATAACCTGAAGGACGCAAACCTTGAAACTTTGGCCCGCCAGCGCCTTATACATCTGGATTCCGAAGATCGGACTTGGACGACTTGGATGGATTGGTTCCGACAACTCGGCTCATCTGAGCAAATACCTGTAGAAACAAGCGTCAACAGCTACTCTGTCGCGCTGCAATTGGCGCGTAAGGGCGTTGGATTGGCGCTGGGTTGGAAGCGTTTGATCGCCCCGATGCTCGAATCCGGTAAACTTGTGCCAATTGGGACAAATGAACTTGATGCGCCGGAACAGTTTTATCTGGTGGGACGACCCGATGAAGATTTATCGGGAAATGCCCGCAAGTTGAAATCTTGGATCATCGAAGAATTCAGAAAGGACAAGATTTAGGTCAGATCAACTCTCGATGAGATTTTCTAATATTGAGAAAACATCTGGTGATCGGTCAATATGGTGCAGCGCAATTTTTCCGCAGGAGAGGTCGATGAACAAGCACAGCGTACTTTCTTCGGTATTTTCCGATGTGAATACCGCCAATGGATTGCCGAACGAGCATTATATCGATCCAGTTGTTTTCGCTGAAGAGAAACGTTCTGTTTTGTTTGCTAATTGGTCAGGAATCGGATTTGGCAAAGACGTTCCGGAAGTGGGGGATGCCAGACCGATAGACTTCCTTGGTATGCCTCTTTTGGTTGTGCGTGACCGTGATGGAGAAATTGGGGTTTTCCAGAACACCTGCCGGCATCGCGGTATGATACTGGTTGACGAACCTAAGAAAATCAGCGGCGCAATTCGCTGCCCTTATCATAGTTGGTGTTACGACCTGAAAGGCAAACTGCGCGCTACACCCCACGTCGGCGGTCCGGGCCAGAACAAACACGATGATGTGGACCCAAGTGATTTAGGCCTTATCCGTGTTAGATCATATGTTTGGCGGGACGTAATCTTTGTAAACATCGACGGACAGGCGCCAGAGTTTGAACAGGCACACGGCCACCTGATGGCCCGGTGGGCGGAATTTGAGCAACCGATTTTCCATGGCGGTGCGCTCTCCTCCTTCAAATTGGAAGTCAAAACGAACTGGAAGCTCGCAGTGGAGAATTTCTGTGAAAGCTACCACCTGCCATGGGTTCATCCTGGCCTCAATAGTTATTCCCGGTTGGAGGATCATTACAATATCGAGGAACGCGATCTTTACTCCGGTCAAGGGACAATTGTCTATCGTCAGTTAACTGATGATGTCGGTTCCAAGATGCCTGATTTTCAGGGACTTGGTGAAAAATGGGATCAAGGAGCGGAGTATATCGCGGTTTACCCCAACGTCCTGTTAGGTGTTCAACGTGACCACAGCTTTGCTATTGTTCTGGAGCCCGTCGATCAGGAACACACCGTAGAGCATATTGAGCTTTACTACGCAGCTGGCGAACAGGAGACGCCTGAGTTTGATGAGCTGCGTTCGTTGAATGCTCAGCTGTGGAAAACAGTGTTCGAAGAAGACATATTCGTGGTGGAAGGTATGCAGAAAGGTCGCCATGGGACACTGTTTGACGGTGGCCGTTTTTCACCAGTCATGGACGGACCAACACATAACTTTCATCACTGGGTTGCGTCCCAAGTTGAAAAAGGTAGGTCCTCCTAACTTGATTTGCAGAAGACACGTCTTGATAGCAAACCGCTCGCTACGGGTAAAATTATGGAAATTGATCTATTGGATCGCGCTTTACTGGAAGCACATGCAAGACGCGACACCACGGAATTGATACGTCTTTACTCATTGGCGGCCGAGGAGTGTGAGGCAAAGCAGGATATAGGAGCAGCTTGTTTTTTTCTAACACAAGCCTTTGTATTCGCGTTGGAATCTGGCGCTGAGGAAGCCTTTGAATTGAACCAAAAACTAGCAGACCGAGGTCGCGTTCACCGTTTCACTTCATCAACGTGACAGAAAATTTCCCAACCAAAACATCGCCTTGGCTCTGGGACCAAAGCGAATAACTTATTGATGATTGACCAACAGATTCCTGTCACAGCGCGGGTGGCACCATCAAGGTCTAAGAATTCCCCTAGGTGGCAGGTTCGCGCGCCAATGAATCCAGAAGTATTCCCAAGTTATGTTGAAACATTGCAAGATAACTTGTGGCCGGGCCACCACGTTCAGAAAGCGCATCGGAAAACAGTCGTCCGCCAATCGCAATTCCAGTTTCCTCTGAAATCTGCCGCACCAATACAGGGCTGGTGATGTTTTCTACAAACAACGCAGCAGCGCCTTCTGCCTTCAACTGATCGATCAGTGTGGCAAGTTCTTTGGCCGATGGTTCCGCTTCGGTATCGATGCCCACAGGTGCGAGGAAAGTCAGACCGTATGCATCTGCAAGATAGCCGAACGCGTCGTGCGCCGTCACAACCGTTCGACGATTTTCAGGAAGGTTGGCCAATTTCGATTTCGTTTCGGTATCCAACGCCGTTAGCTTAGCGATGTAAGCGTCAGCATTGGCGCCAATCTCATCGGTGTGCTCTGGCAATGCCTTTTGCACAGCTGCCGCAACGTTGGTCACGTAGATTACACCGTTGGAAAGCGAGTTCCACGCGTGAGGGTCGGTTTCACCGTCAACTTTAATCGGAGTTATACCATCTGTGGCGACGTGAACGGACGCTTCGGTACCAGATTCTGAGATCAGTGTGTCAGACCATGTCTCAAATCCCAAGCCGTTGACAAAGATGATGTCTGCCTCGGCCACGGCGCGAGCGTCAGCAACTGAAGGCTGATAAACATGTGCGTCGGCGTCGGGACCTACGATTGTTGTGACAGTGGCTAGATCGCCCACCACCTGTTCGACCATGTCACCAAGTATAGAGAAACTGGCAACTATCTTAATGTCGTCTTCATCAGCGGGCACCGGCCATGCGACCAATGCGAAGCAAGCCGAGACTACGCCGGCATAAAGGGACTTAGTAAGAGTCATCTTGCTCTCTCTTCGTGTTGAATTTGCGCCAGAGGAACTTCTTTGGAAACTGCCGATTTGCGCATTTGTCTCCCAAAACCGAGTGGACCAAATACGGCTGACACCAAGAAAAAACAGCCTGAAACCAGGACTATTGCCGGGCCTGACGGGGTTTCCGGAAACAAATAGGACAATGTCAGCCCGATCCAGCAACTGGACAGGGCGAAAACAAATCCCAGAACCAGTTGCCCTGTGATTGTGTTGGCCCAATAACGGGCTGCTGTAGCAGGCAGAATCATCAGGCCAACGGCCATTAATGTACCCAGAGTTTTGAATGCTGCCAGCAGGTTCAGGACCAAAAGCAACATGAACCCCTGCTCGGTCAACCAAGGTCGCCGTGTCCGCGCCTCAAAGAAAACAGGATCACATGTGCTTACGATAAGCGGGCGCAAAAGAATGGCGAAGGAAATCAAAGTCACGGTCGCCACTCCGCCGACGAGTATCAAAGATGCATCGTCGATACCCAGAATTGAACCAAAGAGAAAACTTTTTAAAGGAACAGCAGAACCGGCCGCGGACAATATGAAAATTCCGACCGCCAGTGCGATAAGGTAAAGTGAGGCAAGACTAGCGTCGCTGCGTAGTATCGTTCTGCGTGCCAAAAAAGCTGTCAAAATAGCAACGCCAACACCTGCGATTAGACCGCCGATCAGCAGTGACATAACTGAAAGGCCAGTTGTCACGAAACCAATTACAATTCCCGGAGTGATTGCATGAGCCATCGCTTCGCCAGCAAGCGACAGGCGCCGCAGTACAAGAAATGCACCAACCGGGGCAACCGATGCGGATAGAACCGTTGTCGCAACAAATGCACGACGCATAAAGGTGAAGCTCCACATCTCAGTCAAAAGATCAAGCATTCGCGGGCTCCACTATCGAAGGCGCACTACGGAACATCCAAGATGCCTGACTTTCCGAGAGATAGCCCTGAGCGACTAAACGGTCAGGCGTAAGTACATCGTTTACTGTGCCGTGTGTTGCCTCTTGCCTACCCAGCAGCAGCGCGTGGCTACAATGGTCCAGCACAGATGAGAGATCGTGAACGACCAATACCACAGCGCGCCCTTCTTCTTGCCATCGACGGATTATCCAAAGCAAATGAGCCTCGGTGCTTTGGTCGACCGCTGCAAATGGTTCGTCCAACAGTATCAGCGGCGCGTCCTGCATGATCACACGCGCGAACAGGGTTCGCTGAAGCTGGCCTCCGGATAGCATGTGCAGAGGTCGATCCGCGATGTCGAGTACACCGACCTCGTCCAGCGCAGTTTCCACCCGAACCCGGGACGCGTTGTTCAACCCTGAGCGAAGGCCAAATCCGCGCCAAGATCCCATTGCCGCAAGATCGCGAACACGCAAGGGAAACCGCCGATCGAATTCCGTCATCTGCGCCAAATAACCGATTTCACGCGGTTTACCCATGGGCCACTTAAGGTTTCCAGACAGTGGTTCCATCAAACCAAGTAGCATTTTGACAAAGGTACTTTTACCCGATCCGTTGGAACCCAGAACAGCCAGCGTCGTGCCACATTCGATATCCATTGATAGACGGCGAAACAGAGTCAGATCGCGGTAGCCGAGCGAAAGATTTCGGAGTTGCAGGACTGTAGACATCAAAGCACCGCGAAAATCGCGGACCAAAGCATGGCCGAAAATAACAACGCGCCTATGATCAAGTTCACAACGCTGAATTCGGTGAGGCAGCGGCTCTTGGCCCCGTCAGATTTAAGTTCTTTCACGCGCCGCATTAGTCATTGAACCATTCTGAAAAGGTAGACCGAAATGCGCCTTTCGACGAGGACATAGAAAGTAACCGCTCGGTCTCGCGTGTTCTAAAAAGTGGGTTTGAAATGCAAGCACGCTTTTCAGCTGTCGATTGGACAGGTGAAACAAATTCAGCTCTTTGGACGGCATTAACCGCTGTGAACATCTTAGCCCCCCTCTGGGTCACCCCGCCCAGGTTGATTCCACTTATGATGGCAGGTCTCCTGACTTACGGGTCATCGCTTTCCCGATCCTTCCCAGGCCAAGCCCAGTGGACGATCTCGGGTTGCTCACCGCCTACAGTTGCGGGGGCAGTCTCGGATTTGGACACATAAGCGGGCCCGCACCGTGTTCCCTTTTATCCCAAACCGACAAATGCGGTCGGGAACCATCCGGGCGACAGAACACGAATTGGTTTGATTCGCCAAGGCCTAAAGTTTCTTCGAATGGCCACGTTAAAGATTTCGATCGGTTTACCCCGTAAATCTGTCATTTTTATACTGTGGGCGATCTGAAACTTTTTCCAGATTTTTGCTTTTTTGTGAAAGGTAATGACAAAATGACAGCTAGTGCCTTAACTTTCTTCTAACCCTCCAAATTCGTTATCCGGGTGGTTTTAGTGGAACAATTGACGTTTTCTTTTGAAATGGGGGTGGTATGTGCTCTGCTGGCCTTCACCGTTTTCCTGTTTGTTTCGGAAGTAGTACGAATTGACCTCTCCGCTATATTGGTCCTCGTTCTGATCGGCCTCCTTAGCTATGCGCCCGGGTTGGAGAATCTTGCAAACGTTCCGCACCTTTTTGATGGGTTTGCATCAAACGCCGTGATCTCAATTATCGCAGTCATGATTGTGGGCGCTGGATTAGACAAGACAGGTATTATGAACCGGGTCGCGTCTGTCATATTGAAATACGGCGGCACGTCTGAAAGCCGGGTTCTGCCGATCGTGTCCGGCACTGTAGGGGTCATTTCGTCATTTATGCAGAACGTTGGTGCCGCGGCGTTGTTCCTGCCGGTGGTCAGCCGCATCTCGTCCAGATCCGGCATCGCTTTGTCCCGCTTGCTAATGCCCATGGGATTCTGCGCAATATTGGGTGGCACCATGACAATGGTGGGTTCTTCGCCGCTTATCCTGTTGAACGACTTGATCCTTACCGCAAACGAAGGATTGCCGGACGATCAGAAAATGCAACCGTTTGGCTTGTTTTCAGTGACGCCGGTCGGTGCCGTACTGATCCTGACGGGAATTTTTTATTTTATGCTGTTGGGCCGCTGGGTTTTACCTGACGATACCGGCTCGGATAATACTGGAACAGGACAAGGCACACAGGAATACTTACAACGTGTGTATGGTCTGAAAGCAGACGTTTTCGAAGTCATCGTTCCAGCAAACAGTCCTTTGGTTGGCCAAATCCTTGCTGACATAAACCACGAAAACCATCTTTACATCATTTCGACTTTTTACCGTGGTAAAACATCTATGGTGCAAGTTCTGACTGCTGAGATAGCCGCGCCTTGCAGGTTAGCGATTATTGGCCGCCGATGGGTAGTTGAAGAATTCGCCCGTAAATTCGGGTTGAAAGTCCTTCCAGAGCTGGATGTATTTGTCGAAGAATTTGCACCCACAAATGCAGGTATTGCCGAAGTGGTGATAACGCCTGACAGCAAACTGATCGGGAAGTGTCCTCGCGAACTGTTGTTCAGGAAGACTTATGGCATGTCGCTACTTGCGATACATCGGGGGGAGGAGACGCTTAGCCACGTAGAAACCGATACGCACGAATCCACTCAAATCGGCCTTGAGAAATTTCATGCCGGCGACATGTTGGTTGCCCATACCCGATGGGACAACCTGACGCGAATAACTCGGGATCCGGATTTTGTTGTCGTGACATCCGACTTTCCGCAGGACGAGTTGCGACCGCAGAAGGTTGGTTGGGCTCTTGCTTTCTTTGTCATTTCACTTTCGTTGATATTGTTTACCGACGTTCGTCTATCGCTGTGCCTTTTGACGGGCGCGGCCGGAATGATGCTGACAAAGGTCTTGAGTGTTGACGAAGCCTATCGCGCAGTTGGTTGGAACACGGTTTTCCTGCTCGCCTGCCTGATACCACTTGGGCAGGCGGTTCAAAATACAGGGACTGCCGCTTGGATAGCTCAGCAGATCATGATCTTGTTGGATGGGTGGCCGATATGGTCGCTTCAGGCAGGTGTCGCTATATTGGCCACTGCATTTTCACTTGTGATGTCAAATGTAGGAGCAACAGTATTGCTCGTTCCCTTGGCGGTCTCAATCGCCATGGCTGCAGGTGCTAATCCAGCGCTCTTTGCATTGACCGTAGCGATTTCAACTTCAAACAGCTTCATTATCCCGACCCACCAGGTTAATGCTCTGATTATGGGACCGGCAGGTTATAAGGTCATGGACTTCGTTCGGTCAGGCGGAGTAATGACGATTTTGTTTCTTGTGGTATCGCTTTTGATGCTCAATCTGCTGTTCTAAGGCTGTCAGCGAGAAAGACAGAACTTTCAAAGTTAATTCAAACCAATCGCGAACGCCTTGGGCTATAGCCGAGATGCGGCATCGGGATTGTCTTGTCTATTTCCTCATCGGTAACGCAAATTAGGTGTCGCATTCGACTGTTGAAATAAGCGAAGTGGCTTCAATCAGGTTAAGGGCATGCAGACAGTTCGGCATGATCTTGCTTGTGGCAGCACGCAAATTCCGCCTAAACTCAACGTTAAGATTGAAACGCCCGTTGTTCAAAAATCAACGTGTGGATATATAGCGGGCAAACAGCGGGCAGCCGTCCGGTTTTCGTTACCCGTTTGGCTTTTAACGCATTTACCGATGTACAACTGAGGGCGTCAGCTCGTGAAATCGAAGAACCGAATGTCTGCTCCTTCTCTGAACGAGCTGCGCAAGGCGCGCAATCAGGGGATGGCTTTCCTTTCCCTGGCCTTTTTGTTCAGCGTTTTTGTGAACCTTTTGATGCTGACGGGTCCGTTGTTCATGCTGCAGGTCTATGATCGCGTTCTGGGATCCCGCTCGGTTGAAACCTTGGCGGCTTTGTTCCTGTTGGTCGCTCTGCTTTACGGGTTGATGGCGATGCTGGACTTTGCCCGGGGACGTATCGTGGCACGTTTCGGCGCCCGCTTTCAATCTTCTTTGGATGAAAGGGTTTTCGAGGCGACCATGCGGCGTGCATTATACCCGCAAGCCCGGTCGGCTCCTGCCACTGCGTTGCGTGACTTGGAATCAATCCGCGCTTTGTGCGCTTCGCCCGTTTTGCTTGCCGTGATGGACATACCTTGGACGCCGATCTTTATTGCGGCAATTTTTCTGTTTCATCCTTTGCTTGGATGGCTAGCGGTTGGGGGCGGCACACTGTTGGTCGTCATCGCCTTACTTAACCAGATGCTGACCCATCGCAAAGTTGCGGAAGCTCAGGCCGCATCGGCCCGCGCGAACTCATTTTCCGAACATGCCCGACAAGCAGCCGAAGTAGTTCGATCGCAAGGAATGCAAGCGGATGTGTCGAACCGTTGGTTGAAACAACGAACAGAAGCATTGTCGCAAACGATTTCGGCAAGTGATTGGACCGGCAGCTTTTCGTCGCTCACCAAATCGCTTCGACTTTTCTTACAATCGGCAATGTTGGCTCTGGGTGCCCTTCTCGTGCTGAGAAATGAAATGACAGCGGGCGCGATGATCGCAGGTACGATCCTATTGGGCCGAGCACTTGCCCCAATCGAAATGGCAGTTGGTCAGTGGTCTATGATTGAAAGGGCCCGGACGGCGTGGACAAACCTGAACAAGTTTCTCGACGCCACCCCACCGGAGCAAAAACGCACAAGATTACCGGTTCCAAAAGCTTTCATGGAAGCCAAATCCCTGACAGTGATCCCTCCAGGAATTTCCACGCCAACGCTACGCAATGCAGCACTTAGATTGGAGCCTGGGACCGCCCTTGGTGTAATCGGCAAAAGCGGATCAGGCAAAACAACACTCGCCAAGGCGCTGCTTGGTCTATGGCCCCCAGCAGCTGGTGAAATTCGTCTGGGCGGTGCGACGTTAGATCAATATGATCCTGACGCGCTTGGACAGCATATTGGTTACCTACCGCAGCAGGTCACTTTGTTTAATGGGACCGTTGCTGAAAACATTGCTCGCATGTCCGAAAACCCGGACCCCGATGCAGTGGTTGCCGCGGCCAAAACGGCTAACGCACACGAGCTGATCCTTGGCTTGGAAAAAGGTTATGATACATTTTTGGAAGGCAATGACAGCCAATTGTCGGGCGGCCAAAAACAAAGGATCGCGCTTGCGCGTGCGCTTTATGGAAACCCTGTTCTGCTAATTCTGGATGAGCCGAACTCGGCGTTGGATGCTGACGGGACAATGGCGCTGAATAACGCAGTGCGTGAGTTCAAAGCTGCCGGAAAATCAGTGATTATCATGACTCACCGCCCGCAGGCCATTTCGGAATGCGATGAGCTTGTCGTGGTGGAAAAAGGGCAGGTCGTCAAAGCGGGCAGCCGAGACGAGGTATTGAACACAATGGTGCAGAACGCCAACGTCATCAAACGGCACCTGAATAAGGTGGGCGAATAATGTCCCAAGCAGTAAAAAAACCAGCGTGGAGCATTACTATTCCCGCGACCGTCGGATTGGCGGCTCTGGTTATTTTGGTCTTGGGCCTGGGACTTTGGAGCGTTCGAACAGAATTGGCGGGCGCAATCATTTCTCAAGGCGTGGTCGAAGTACAAAGCAACAGGCAAGTGGTCGAACATCCCGACGGCGGGGTAGTTGGCGAGATTTTTGTACGCGACGGAGATTCGGTTGCTCGCGGCGATATGCTACTGCGTCTGGACGGCACGTTTCTGGCGTCTGAAATGACAATCGTAGAGTCTCAATTGTTCGAGTTGCTGGCCAGGATGGTCCGTTTGGAAGCTGAACGCGATGGTTCCGATGCCGCCGGGCTGACCGAGAGGATGAAGGAACTGCAGGCCCGGGAAGGCATCTCGCCTGAACTTTTGGCAGGGCAGGAACGCCTTTTCGCCGCGCGCTTGAACACATTAGCGCAACAAACAGAACAACTTGGTAAGCAAAAAATTCAGATCCAAAATGAGATTGAGGGCATTCAATCACAGTTGGTCTCATTACGCACACAGGTGGATCTGATCAAGAGTGAGTTGGAGGACCAAGAAGGGCTTTTGAAGCGCGGATTGACCCAGGCCAGCCGGGTGTCAGCGCTGCAAAGGGAGGAAGCCAGTCTTCTGGGTGAAATCGGACGGCTGGAATCCGCAGTCGCGCGACTTCAGGGAGAAATTTCAAGCACCGAAATCCGGATTGTAGAACTGAAGGCCACACGACGCGAAGAGGCAATTACTCAATTGCGGGATGTGCAAGCTCGGGTTGTTGAATTAGCCGAACGACGTTTGTCCCTGAGTGAGCGCATGTCCCGGCTAGATATCCGTTCACCTGTCGCGGGAACAGTTTATGACAGCCAAGTTTTTGCACTTCAGTCTGTTATCCAGCCGGGGGAACCGATGATGTATGTGGTCCCACAAGATACCCCCCTGTTGGTAGCCGCACGCGTGGATGCCTTGCATGTGGACCAATTGCATCGCGGGCAGGAAGTCGCATTGCGGTTTCCAGCCTTCAACCAGCGGGAAACGCCTGAACTGAATGGACAGGTTATCAATGTTTCGGCGGACACCTATACCGATGAAAGTACTGGTTTTACTTTTTACAGGGCCGAAGTCGTTCCAGACGACGGCCAGTTAGAGCTATTGGCTGGGCAAGAATTGTTGCCGGGCATGCCAGTCGAAGCCATGATAAAAACGGATGAGCGCACACCGCTTTCCTATTTGGTCAAACCGTTGGCAGATTACTTTTACCGGGCGTTTCGCGAGTAAATTGGGACACGCCGGACTTGGTTAAATTAACTCGATATTACCCAACAAAATTGACGTCATTTCTGTTGCGAATTCTCCATCGGTAACGGTCACTTGAGTGCCAGAAACATAGCGAACGTTGGTCTCGGAAATCGCTGACAAATCCGTTTCTGCGTCCAAAAAAACCCATCTTGCCGGGTATTCCGTCGGCAGGCCAACAGCGTTCCGCAAAACGATCAACGCATCCATTGAGCTAACGATACCGTCCTGGTTTAGATCGGCGGCGATTAAATTCTCGGGCGTGGCCGGACCGAAGGTTGGATCGAGCCCAACTGCGATCCTCAGAATTTGCAAGGCATCCAAAGAGGATACTTTGTAACTGTCGATGTCGTAGGATTTGACGATCTCCAACTCACCCGAAAAAATACCGTCGGGCATTTCCAGATCAAACTCTCCAAGTGCGTTGGCCTGAACCGTAATGGTCGATCCACTATTGGGTGTGAACCTAAGCTCAGCACCTGCCAAAGCAGGATTGGCGGCCGATGAATCCAGTGAAACCCGTCCTTAAACCCCAGGTGCGGCATTGGCATCAGGTCCAGTTTCTATAATGACTGGTACGTGGTCTGGCCCTTCGAAACCTGTTCCGAAGATATCGGCGCTGGTTAGCGGACCGTTGCCGTCCGAAGTTATCTCAACGCCTTCGTCTCGATACCAAATTTGCGCTCCTTGTGCCGTACTCGTGAACTCAAGCTGAGACGGGGTCCGCAGCAAAAAGAAGTCCGAGAGGTCCAACGTGTCGGTTCCCGCCTCGAAATCCGTGATGATCGTGTGGCCGCTTCCTTGACGTAAAACAAAGATGTCGGCCCCAGAACCGCCTGTCATCGTCGTGGAACGGGTTCCGGTGATCAGTATATCGTCCCCTGCCCCACCATTCAGAGCCGTTTCAAAGATGCCGCCACGCAGCATATTACCACCAGAAGTTCCCGTTAGTGTGCCGGAACCTTTCTGAACGACACCGAGGCCCGCCAGCGAAACATTCAGTTGCGTCAGCCCGGCGTCATGTTGCGACGCTGCAAAAATCTGCAGCTCTTGTCCGATATGCGCGACGCTCAGGGTTTGGACGTTCTGCAGGCCACTTGCAAGCGTGTCCGCGAAACTGTTCAAATAGATCAGCTGACCATCCTGCGTCATTGTAAAAAGTGTGACACCGTCGTCGCCCCCTCCAGCAATTACAAAAACACGCCCTTCAACCTCAAGAACGGCCAGATCCTGAACCGACTCAAAGCGGATATGCAGCGAATCCAAAACGTGGTCCGTGGGTGTCAATCGTCCGTCAGTGCCAAGCTTCATAACACTTAAAGAACTGCTTCCAGCGCTGGCGACAACGACCCACGACTTACCGTATGCCTGCACGACCTCAACCGCAGTTAGAGCGTTGATACCGAGAGTTTCAAATGCGGAATTTGCTTCAATTTTAGCTAATTTACCAAACGTATGGTGCACCCGGTAGGTAGTGATCTCACTGCTTGTGGTATTTGCAGCGATCACAAATTGGTCCGCTCCGGATTGCAGCGTCTGCAGCACGTCAGCGTGCCCCGAAACCGTTCCCACAACCGCCAAGTTTCCAAAATCATCGACGCGATACGTACCGAGTCGACCAGTATCTGAGTGTGAGAGCACCAAAAGATCGTTCAATTCGCTCGAAACTTGTGCAGCAGCCGAGATGTCCCCACCGCCAGTAAGCCCATCGGTTTCATGAAGGTCGCCAATAGTTCCGCTCGCGCTTAAGTCGTAGCTAACAAGCCCAAGGGCGTTGTCGACGTCCAGAATCAGATGAGTTTGGTCGCCAAAAGTTATTGATACCGCACTGCGACCCACCTGTTGACTGATTGCCACATCGTAAAGTTGTTGGTCTGCCGCCAAGGGACCGGCACCTTCCACCAACTTCCACGAGGCAATGCCACCATTCACGCCGGTGAAGCTGAAGATATAAGTGTCGCCGTTAACAATTTTTAAACACGTGTCACCGATACCCGAGTCGAGCGCTGCGAACCCCGTTGCCACCACTCTGTCAAATCGAAGCATCATCTTCATTCTCCTAACATTGCCAACCTTGGCAATAAGCGCGGAATGCCTAACGCCAAGATAAGACAAAGAACAAAATGTGGTGAAAATAATAAGTTAAGTTCCAGTTTAGCTCGAATTGTCTGCTTCGCTACGGCAAGCAGGCGGATGAAAACAAAACGACACCTATTAGGTGTTCACGGCCAAGTATGTGAGAGGCACGATGACCAAAGGATCTCAATCGAACGAAACCCCGACTGATGCAGCGCGCGCGCGCCAGATTCGTGGGTGGATTGATGGAAAACTGAAACGCTTGGCCGGTCGCGGAGTGTTGGGCGGACTTGGCTCGACCCTTCTGGCTCTGCCTGCTCTCGCGCAAGCAACTTCTGAACAGCTTGAGGAATTCCAGTTCGCTTCTGCCATCCCTGGCGTCAAGGGCGTCAAGCTCCTGTCGAATGGTGATGTGCAACTGACTATGATTGATGGCCGAACACTGATCGTTTCCGCTGAAGATGTGGAAATTCTCGACAGTGGCGCAATCATGATTGCGGACGACATCGCTGCACAATTCGCGCAATTTGCCGTTGTAGGCGAAGCTGGCGCAGCTGCCGCCGCCGCAGAGGCCGCAGGTACAACCGCTGCCGGTACTGCGGCCACCGGAGCTGCCGCGGCTGGTACGGCTGCTGCAGGCACCGCCGCAGCAGGTACAGCTGCAGCCGCAGCCGGGGCCGCAGCCGCCGCAGTAGGTGGAATTGGAGCCACTGGCCTCGCTCTTGGTGGATTGGGTCTTGCTGGCGCAGCTGCCGCAGTTTCCTCGGCGGGCAGCGGAGACAATAGCGGAGACGATGACGACCGCCAAACTGTTGACCTCCCCGATTTGAACCTTGCCGGGCTTCAAAGCGGCGCCATTAGCAATACCAGCACAAATTACACCGCTCCTGAAGGGACCACCTCGGTCGAGGTCACAATCGGAGAAGTCACTAAAACCACGACTCTGGACGACGAAGGAGCCTGGAGTGTTTCCTTGACCGAAGAGGAAGCCCTCCCCGCCTTGCAAGATCGTGCATCGCGCGCTCAAATTCGCGCCCCCGTCAGGGGCATCGTCAATAGGGTTCACCGTACAACAATTGGCGGCTTGGCCAGAAGCGGAGAAGAGTTGATAGAAATCGTTCCGTTGGACGATTCCTTGCTGGTTGAGGCGTATGTTCGCCCAAAAGACATAGCATTCTTGCACGCAGGTCAGTCGGTAAAGGTTAAGATCACCGCCTATGACTTTTCGCGATACGGTAGTCTCGACGGCGAAATAATTCGTATTGGCGCCGACACGATCACTCGTTCGGAACGTAGTGAGGAAGAGGTATTTGTAGTGGAAATCCGAACTTCCAGCACGATACTTGACGCGGGCGGCGAAGCTGTTGAAATCATCCCGGGAATGATCGCCGAAGTGGATATTCTGTCAGGGCAGAAAACCGTTCTGGATTATCTGATCCAGCCAGTCTTAAAGGTCAAAGAGAGTGCTTTTCGAGAGTGAAATTAACGTACCTGTTTATCAAAGCCACTCCACATCACCCAGAAAGATATACCCAGCCCCATAAATAGTTTTGATGAGGCGAGGATTCTTGGGATCTTCGCCCAGTTTTGTCCGCAATCGCGAAATTCGCACATCCATCGCTCTGTCAAAACTGTCGCCGACAACGCCGCCCAACGTTTCCTGCATCTGTGCCCGGCTGAGCAAACGTTTCGGGCTTTCAAGGAACAGGCGCAAAACCTCGCCTTCAGCGTGGCTGAATTGCGTTTCGTTCCCAGCATCATCCACGAGAACATAACGATCGAAATGAGCGGCCCACCCGTTGAAACTTGCAACATCTGAACTTTGAAGAGCCGGGCGCGTTGATCGCAAACGAGCGCGGATACGGGCCACCACTTCGGCAGGATCAAATGGTTTGGTGATATAGTCGTCCGCCCCAAGCTCAAGCCCGGTCACGCGGTCCTGCACCTGCGCCCGACCCGAAATGATTATAACCGCTGCGCCGCGTTCCAACGCAAGGCGATGCACCAGTGCCAGACCGTCTGTGTCGGGTAAAGACAAATCCACCAAGCAGACGTCCGGAGTCACTCGGTTCAACGACGCTTCAAATTCGCGAGCCCGGGCAAAACTCTGAGTACGAAACCCGGCTTCTTCCAGAGTATTAGTTAAGATGCGACGTATCTCAGGCTCGTCGTCCAAAATGGTCACCAAAGGTAGGGACATCAAGCAGCCTCGGTTTGAATAAGCGCGGAAAGCTGCGCCCGCGTGAACGGTTTGCGCAAAACAGGTGCCAAAGCAAGTGCCTGCCGATGCAAAGGGTCGGAATAAGGCAACGACGTCATTAGAATGCAATGCAACCCAGGTTCTAACGAGTCAATCAAGTCCAGACCAGTCCCGGTGCCTTCCAGCCTAATATCGGATAGAACCAAAACGATGTCATCAATGTCTGAAACCAATGCCTTCGCTTCTTCTGCGGATGTTGCTTCGATAACTGCAAACCCAAGATCCACAAGCATTTCGCGGAATTGACTACGCAGCTCATCATTGTCCTCAACCAGCAAAACCAACCCCTCTTGGACGGACGGGGCTGGCCTATAGGGCAGTCGCAAAACGACGGACGCCCCAGAAGGTGTGTTGCGCAAGTTCAAGTCGCCGCCCGCCAGCTTGACCGTGTCATACACCATCGGCAATCCCAAACCGGAGCCTTCCGCGCCTTTGGTGGTGTAGAAAGGGTTCAGCGCCTTTTCCAATGCCTCAGAAGAAAACCCTGTTCCCGTGTCCGACACGGTGATTTCCACCCATATGGTTCCAATTGTATGAGCGCTGACAGTTATTTGGCCCGACGTACCACAAGCGTCACGGGCATTCAAAACAAGGTTCAGCAACGCGTCTTGAACCATGCCGGAATCCATCAAAATCATCTCATCAGGAAGAGTGTTTACAACTGACAACCCTACCCCCCGTGGCAGCGAAGGCGACGCCAATACACGCAGATCTTCAAGCAATCCGCAAAAGTCTGTGGCTTTGGGGTGGGGCGTACGGTTGCCCGTCATATCCGCAATCCGGTTCAGCAACTGACCACCCCGTCGGGCCGTGGTCTGCGTTGCTGCCACAAGTTCACGAGCTTCAGCAGGAAGATCCATTTTGTCCAACCGGGACTGCATACCAAGAATGATTGTCAAAAGGTTGGAAAAGTCGTGTGCTAGTCCGCTGGTCATCTGGGCAGCCATTGCACGACGGCGGGACTGTTGCAGGGCGACGCGCGCTTGAGTTTCTTCGGTGATATCCACGGACATCACATAAACCCCACCTTCACCGTCCGGAGTAAACGACACACGCAAACGACGCGCATCCTGGTCTTCGGTAAACTCGAAAACCGAAGTTTTTCCTTCGTATGCGCGCTGAAAATGGGGCTCGACCCGCTGAAACGCTGTCGCCCCCAAAGCTTGGGATATATGCAGTCCAAGTATCTCAGACGGGCGGCCCGGCATGACCGAACTGAGGCGACGGTTCGAATAATCGTATCGGCCGTCAGCGTCCAAATGCGCAATGTGAGCAGGCATCATTTCTGTCGTCAAACGCGTACGCGCCTCAATCTCTGTTAGTTGGCGCTTAGCCTCTTCCAGGGCGGTTATTGTGGCCGCCAATTTACGGTTGGTGGCGGATAATTCCTCTGCCCGACCAAGTAGTTGTTCTGATAACTCCTCTGATCTAGCCCGCAAGAGATCTTCGGCCTGTTTGGTTCGCGTAATATCCGTATAAACCGCCACCCAACCACCCGTTGGTAGTGGAGCGCCTTCGACTGAAATTACCTGACCATTTGGCCGGGTTCTCTCCATATAATGCGGCTCGAAAGCCAGGGCTTGTTCGACCCTCTGTCTGACCACCTCGTCGACTTTCTCCACATTTCCATATTCGCCGCGACTTGCTAGAAAATGTATTGTGTCGTGAAAACTCGCACCGGGTTGCACCAGATCAATGGGTAGGTCGAACATTTCCTGAAAACGAGCGTTGCACAGAACTAGTCTCAGCGAGCTGTCATAGATAGACAATGCCTGCCCGATCAAATTCAGGGCTGCTGTAGTCATAGCCTTAATGCGTTGTTCGACAATGTTCAATGCTGTTCTCCCCGCATACCTGCCTAGCATCACTGTAGGCGCTGTCAAAGAGGGTCGCTGGTTTCGAGTGCCTAATACGGCTGAAGTGAGCAATTTCAGAAGGATGGGACATGGCGCACCGCAGCAAACGGCTACAGCGGGCTAAACTGTATCGCTGAGGCAATTTTTTAACATGAAATCTGGATCTGGTTGCATAAACCCATTGCAGCCTTAGTGCTTTTCCCATCACATAAGTCCATGACAAAGCCAACGGTTACCTCCGATCGGAACGCCGAGGGCGTCTGCATCCGAATTGCGGGCGATCTGAGGACACAATCGCTTGACCAGATCGAAGGCGCATTCAAGTCCATTAGTCCTGATGGAAAGGATGTAATTGTCGACCTGTCAGGTGTTCAGTCTATCGACACAGGCGGCGCTTGGCTGGTGGCCGATTTGGAACGACGCATAGATACCAGCGGAGCAACAGTTCACCTTGAGGGCCTACAAGAAGCTCACGTCTCGCTGATCGAAACGGTGTCGAAGAACATTCCTGAGGCGGTAGGCGAACAGGCCCCGCCCAGGGGATTAGTTGAAACGGTCGCACGAGTCGGCGAACGCACGGCTGGAGCTTGGAAGGATTCGGTTTCGATTGTCGGATTCCTGGGTCTAACCCTGCATCGCCTTGTAAGGACGCTGATCATGCCATGGCGTCTGCGTCGGGCGGCTCTGGTTTCGCAGATGGAGCAAACCGGTTTCAAGGCTCTTCCCATCGTCTCTCTGATGGGATTTCTGATCGGTGTCGTTCTGGCCTTTCAGGGCGCAACTCAGTTGAAACAGTTCGGCGCTGAAATTTTCGTCGTTGAACTGATCTCTATCTCTATCCTCCGTGAGTTGGGGATATTACTGACGGCCATCATTGTTGCAGGACGGTCAGGTTCTGCTTTTACCGCATCTATTGGGTCAATGAAGGTACAGGAAGAGATTGACGCCATGCGGACATTGGGTTTGGACCCCATTGAGGTACTGGTAATTCCACGTGTACTTGCGTTGTTGATTATGCTTCCAATTCTTGGATTCGTCGCCGACATAGCGGGTTTGGTTGGCGGCGCTTTGATGAGTTGGATCGACTTGGGTGTTAGCCCAGGCATGTTCCTGACACGTTTGAAGGAAAACACCGATGTTTGGCAACTTGCTATCGGATTGATCAAGGCACCTTTTTTTGCGCTTGTGATCGGAGTCATAGCATGTTGGCAAGCCATGCAGGTCAAAGGTTCATCTGAAAGCGTGGGACAACGCACAACGGCTTCGGTCGTTCAGTCCATCTTTATGGTTATTGCAATTGATGCGTTGTTTTCAATTTTTTTCTCGGAACTGGGGATCTGACATGGACGGTGCGACCTTGCAGCAAGACTCCCAGACTGGCGCGCAGCGAGAGGCAGTGATCAAAGTACGCAACCTAACCAACCGCTTTGGCCCACAGGTTGTGCATGAAAACCTGAACTTGGATGTATGGCGGGGTGAGGTTCTGGGTGTCGTTGGTGGCTCGGGCACGGGGAAGTCGGTTTTATTGCGTACCATTGTGGGTCTCAATCGCCCTGCTGCGGGAAGCATTGAAGTATTAGGGGTCGACGTCCTGAACGGACCAGAGGATGAGCGCAAGCGGATCGAGAAAAGCTGGGGCGTGGCCTTTCAGGATGGCGCGTTGTTTTCGTCGCTAACGGTTTTACAGAATGTGATGGCGCCTTTACGCGAACATACCGGCATTAGCGAAAGTTTGATGCAAGCTCTTGGCGGTTTAAAAATCAGCCTTGTTGGGCTGCCACAGTTAAGCTGCAGCAAGTTTCCATCAGAATTGTCGGGGGGGATGCGCAAGCGGGCGGCGCTGGCGCGCGCATTGTCTCTGGACCCGGAGATCGTTTTTCTAGATGAACCTACCGCCGGATTGGACCCAATAGGTGCCGCCGCATATGATGATCTGATCAGGGAGTTGCAGCAGGCATTGGGGTTGACCGTTTTTATGGTAACACATGACCTCGACAGTCTTTACGCCATTTGTGACCGTATCGCCGTGCTTGCGGAAAAACGCGTGTTGGTTGAAGGTCCGATAGAAGAAATGAACAAGGTAGACCATCCTTGGGTCCAGGAATATTTCACCGGTCCCCGGGCGCGGGCGGCGCAACAGAAGGGGCAGGACAGGTAGAGGCAATGGAAACCCGGGCAAATTATATTCTAATCGGCGCATTTACACTGGCAGGAATTCTTGGTGCATTCGGCTTTTTCCTGTGGCTTGCCAAGTTCGAGGTCACGCGGCAATACGCCTATTATGACGTGCTGTTCGATAATGTATCTGGGTTGTCGGCAGCTGGAGGCGTCAATTATAATGGATTGCCAGTTGGACAAGTCATATCCTTGAAGCTGGACGAGGACGATCCGTCCAAGGTGCGTGTGCGCCTGGAAGTCGATGCTGACATCCCCGTTACCAAGGAAACTATTGCGCAACTGCAATCCTTGGGGGTGACAGGTGTTGCGTATGTTGAGTTGTCGGGCGGTTCAGTAAATGCTGAACGCCTTCCGCAAAACAGCGTGATACCCAGCGAACGAAGCCCGATTCAATCATTGCTGGAAGGGGCGCCCCAAGTTCTTAACAAAGCACTTACATTGCTTGAGGACCTGAACAAAGTGGTTGATGATGAAAACCGCAAGGCCGTTTCGGATATCCTTGGAAACTTGGCCGATGCATCGGGCAAATTGGACAAAACTTTGGCCGATTTTGAATCCCTTTCCAGCGACCTTGGAAACGCTGCGAGCGATATCGGAGAATTCACGAAAAAGCTCGACCCTTTAGTTGCCACAGCGGAATCGACCTTAAAGACCGGCACAGAAACGCTCACCAGTATCAAAGAGGCGTCGGACTCTGCAAAATCAGCGCTGGATACAGCGAACACTACGATCGCCAACGCCGATCAGGTGATCCAACAGGATGTTCGGCCTTTCATCGAAAAAGGGTCACAACTCGCCGACAGGTTGTCGGCCTTGTCTGATGAAGGCAGCTATGCGCTTGGTGTGTTCACGGAGACGGTTAACAACGCCAATTCCACACTTGAATCGATAAACTCGGCGATGGACAGCGCTGAGGACACGTTATCTTCCGCTGAAAAGGCTTTCGATTCAGCTAACCAGGTATTGGATACCGATATTGCACCTGTTGCCGCTGACGTCAGCAACGCAGCAAAGCAGGTTGCTGACACTGTTTCAAATGTCACTGCCAAGATCGATCAGATTTCAGATGACGTTTTAAGTGCATCTAAATCTGCTTCCGAATTGTTGGGAACCGTGGACGGCATTGTGCAAGACAATCGTAGGCAAGTTTCAGATTTTCTACGAGTCGGACTGCCGCAATTCGTCCGATTTGTCGAAGAGTCGCAACGTCTGGTCGTCAGCCTCGACCGATTGGTCGACAGGGTTGAACGCGACCCGGCCCGTTTTCTGTTAGGCACGCAAGCATCGGAGTTTCGCCAATGATCCGGCCATTTTTTATGATAGCCATCTTGGCCTTTCTGTCGGGGTGTGCGGGTCTGGGCACTCTGCGTCAAGCTTCAAAGCCAAACGATCTGTATTTGCTAACACCTAAAAGCACTTTCTCATCAACGCTGCCGCGTGTGCAAAAACAGATTGTCGTACAGGAACCCACTGCGACTGCCGCTGTTAATACAGATCAGATTGCGGTTCAGCCCACCCCATTGCAGGTTCAATATCTTCCTCGCGCCAGATGGGCGGATCGAGCCCCGATCATCGTTCAGTCCTTGCTAATTGAAAGTTTCGAGAACACAAACAAGGTGGCTGCAGTTGGGCGATCCACAGTTGGTCTGCGACCAGACTATGTTATTGCACCTGACCTAAGGGAATTTCAGGGGCACGTTCTCAGCGAGACCGCAAACGGCCAAACCGTTCAGATCAAAGTTCGGATCAATATCAAAATCATCGACGAATATGACGACAAAATAATCGCCTCTTCATCTTTCGAGGAAAACGTCCTGGCCAAATCTGATCAAACTTCGGATTTGATTGTCGCCTACGACGAAGCGTTAGGCGACACCATGCGTGACGCGGTAGAATGGAGCATTCGTAGAATCCACAATCACAGTGTCAACAATCCTAGAAATTTACCCAATTAGGGCGCCAAATTGTTTGAGAACCTAAAAGTGCGCTGCCGTCGCAGCGTTCCAATCCGACGCGAAACTCGGCGGTAATTTCTTGTTCAAAAGTGCTCCGTCATCAAGAAATTCGTACATCTCACCATACGACTGCTCACCTTCATCGGCCATACGGCGACGAATGTCAGAAGGTCGAAGTTCGGAAACCGTCGCCTTACCCATTGCGCCCAGTATCTCGCGAAAGCTCTCAAGCGTTGCGTCATGATAACGACGCACGCGCTGGCGCTTCTGCGGAACGTTGACCGCCCTCCCCCGCACCGGATCCTGCGTAGCAACTCCGGACGGACAGCGATTTGTGTTACAGTGCAGCGCCTGAATGCAGCCAATCGCAAACATCATGGTCCGCGCGGCGTTGCACATGTCTGCCCCAAGTGCGCATTTCTCAACCATGTCAAAGCCGGTTGCCACTTTACCGGAACAAATCACGCGGATTTTGTCCCGCACACCTATCCCGCGCAGGCAATTATTCACGAAAATCAACGCCTCATTCAGCGGAACGCCCAGCCGGTTGGTAAACTCTACTGGAGCAGCGCCAGTACCGCCTTCAGCCCCATCAACGGTGATGAAATCAGGAAGAATACCTGTTTCCAGTATGGCTTTGCAGATTGCCATAAATTCCGATTTTTTACCGATACACAGCTTGAAACCAACTGGTTTGCCACCTGACATTTCCCGCAGATGCTGCACGAATTCCATCAACCCAGTCGGTCCTTTAAAGGCTGAATGGACAGGCGGCGAGATCACATCCTGATGGACAGGGACGCCGCGAATATTGGCTATTTCTTCGTCAACTTTGGCGGCCGGCAAAACACCCCCATGTGAAGGTTTAGCACCTTGAGAAAGTTTGATTTCTATAGCTTTTACAACTTCTTTCTGCGCTTTTTCTGCAAACTTGTCCTTATCGAAATCACCTTCAGCCGTCCGACAGCCGAAATAGCCAGTTCCAATTTGCCAAATGATATCACCACCTTCGGCGAGATGATGAGGTGACAATCCGCCTTCGCCAGTATTGTGCGCGAACCCACCGTCCTTGGCCCCACCATTGAGGGCGCGGATCGCATTAGCGCTGAGCGCGCCAAAGCTCATGGCGGACACGTTCAACCGAGATGCGCTATATGGTTTGTCGCATTGTGGGCCTCCCAAGGTTACCCTCTCTTCGCTTTCAGCGACATGTTTAGGAGCCAATGAGTGATCAGCACGATGATACCCGACAGTCATAATGTCGTATTGGGTGCCGAATGCCTGGGTATCGACCTGCCCTTTGGCGCGGGAGTAAACCAAACTACGAATGATCCTGTTGAATGGCCGCCCGCTTTCATTCGTTTCAACGAAATACTGCCGGATTTCAGGGCTTACAAACTCTAACATGTAACGGAAATGACCGAGAACCGGATAATTATTCAGCACATTGTGCTTAGTAGTCAGCATATCATAAAGGCCGATCACCGCGTACGGGATCAGAATAATTAGCAGCCAATATGCTGGTGGCCAGAAATACCCCACCAATACTGTCAAGGGCAGTACGATATAAGTTAGTACGTAGTAAATCTTGCGGACAATCATTCCTGGTCTCCTTCGCTTTCGCCTGTCCGGGCGAGGCCTGGAAATATCGGATTTACGGATCCCATAGTTGTACCCAAACGTGGAACAGATTGCCTTTTAATTGCAAGTCCTTGTCCATCGCGTAAGCCAATCTTGACGAAACGTGAACCGCACCAGCTTGACCTATGCTAGTTGATCCGAACAGACCCAGCCTGTATGTCGTAAAAAAGCAGGTCAGGGCAGGATCAGTCACAGTGGCAAACTCAGCACCTGCCAGTGGGAATCGCGCCATAATGTACGGAGCCGTTTTTGTCGGTGGGGCGGCTGGTTCTTTGTTGCGAGAGTTATTTGCTCTTGAGATCCCCGGTGCGCCGTATTTAACGTCGACATTCGCCATCAACATCGTCGCCTGTTTCGTCTTAGGTTGGTTGTATTCCATCCGAAACAAGGTCCACGCTTACGTTTTGCACTTAGGCGCCGTCGGGTTCTGTGGGGGGCTATCAACTTTTTCTTCGTTTGTTGCCGAGTTGGAGCGGCTGGCTGAAAACGCTGGAGGAATCGTGGTATTTGCCATTGCAGCGGAGATTTCCGTTGGATTGTTCGCAGCTATTTTGGGCGAAGCCGCCGGTCGTCGGTTTCACGGTACGAGGGTCCGCGAATGACCGAGTTTTACCTGCATGCCATGTTCTGTCTTGGTGGCGGATTGGGCGCGGTTCTTCGCCATTGGCTGGCACAACGGGTCACCCACGACCTACCTTTTTCAACGCTTATCGTAAATGTTATTGGCAGCCTGATATTGGGACTCTGGATTGGTTATCTGGGCGGTTCAAATGAGATGGGAGAAGAGGAAAAGCGCCTTGTATTCGGCTTCTGCGGTGGGTTCACGACGTTCTCCAGCTTTGCGTACCAGTCGCTGGAACTTCACCGCAATCGTACAATAACGCTGGCTGCGGGCAACATCCTGCTGAGCCTCGGACTCTGCTGGTTCGCGTTGTGGTTGGGTTTGGTTCTGACCGTCTAATGCGCCACCTGTGGTGCCGAAGCCCCGGGTTTCGGCGCACGACAGAAAAATAGTAATGGAATTGTCGCCAAAGCCAGGAAACCAAGATTGTTGAACACGGTAAGATACGAAATCATTTCGGCCTGACGGGAAATCTCTTGTCCTAGAATTGCAGCACCTTCTGCACTATCAGGTGTTAAACCAAGAGGTTGAAGATATGCTTGTGCGGCTGGATTGTAAGGTGTGACATTTTGGTTAAGCGTAGCTGTATTTGTTTGCAGCCCTCGAACCACCCAAGTTCCAACCAGTGAAATTCCAACAGATGAGCCCAACTGGCGTGTTACGTTGAACAAACCCGAGGCTTCGTCCTGACGACGTTTGGTGATGCTTTCGAAGGCAAGAATTGACATCGGTACAAATACCAATCCCATTCCAAGGCCGCTTACCGCGCCCGGCCAAGCCAACTGCCAAAATCCCGCATTCAGATTGAGAGTTCCAACCATGAAATTGCCTATTGCGGTCAGTAACAACCCAATACCGGCTAATACCCTTGGGTCAAACCGGGTAACCAAAGCCGAACCCGTCACTACCATTGATATCCCTGCTGCGACGCCGCGTAGAATAAACAAATGGCCAGATTCTATCACTGGATAGTTCAGCAGCGTTTGTACAAATGTTGGAATAATCGCGATGCCACCGAACAATGACACGGCAAATCCAGCAATAATAAGGTTGCACAAGGCAAAGTTTCGATCCGCAAACAGCCGAAGATCAACGATTGGATGCTTTGTCGTGAGAGAGTGGTACACAAACCCAATCGCTCCGAGAGCCGCAGCAAGCAGCGCAACCTGTATCACCCTTGACGACAGCCAATCTTTTGACTCGCCTTGATCCAGAATGAATTGCAGGCAGCCAATACCAACCGCCAACAGAGCAAGCCCTGTCCAATCGATGACAACTTCTTCGGTTTCGTCCTGTGGAAGTTCGCCCGTCAGCAATAGCAATGCCATTGCTGCAACCGGCAAGTTGACAAAAAACACCATTCGCCAAGAAAAATACTCGGTGAGAATTGCGCCTATCGTGGGACCCAGAACAGGAGCAACCACAACCCCAAGCCCGAAAACGGCCATAGCCTGCCCTCGTCTGCCTCTGGGAAACGCGTCAAACAGAATTGATTGAGAAAGAGGGATCAGAAAGGCACCGAACATACCTTGAGCCAGCCGAAAGGCGACGATCGTTTCCAAGCTCCACGACAATCCACACATCGCAGACATCGTCGCAAAACCAGTCACCGAAGTAAGTATCAACCGCCTTCGCCCGACACGTCGGGCTACGAACCCTGTCAAGGGCATAATCACCACAGCGGAAACGATATAACTGGTCAATATCCAAGTTGCTTGATCAGTTGTAGCACCAAAAGCGGCTTGAATGTGCGGCAACGCTACATTGACTATGGTGCCTCGAGAATTGCGCTTAGCACAACGGCGACCACTATCACCGGATTGATGTGGCTAACCGCCGCCACGTTCATTATTCGGACGTCGCCACTGTGGTGTCGACGACTACCTTGCTGCTTCCACCCACTCGTAACGGCGCGTCCGTCGGATCAAGTTGAATTCGAACCGGGAAACGGCGCGTTACCTTAACCCAATTTCCGCTGGAATTTTCTGACGGCAATAGTGAAAACGTATATCCGGACCCACGCCCGATGGATGCGACCGTTCCTGTCAGAGTCGTTCCCGGCAACATGTCGATTTCTACCACCACGGGTTGTCCGGGTCGAATGCGGGGCAAAGCGGTTTCCTTGAAGTTCGCATCAATCCACCAACCCGCCGCCTCAACGATGGAAAACTGCGGGGCGTTTGCTGATACGGATGATCCTGGTCTCAAGGTCAGGTTGGCGATCCAACCGTCGGCCGCAGCGACAACATTGGTCCAAGTAATATTGGATTTTGCGATTTTGAACTGCGCCCTGGCAGATAATATTTCGTCCTGCTTGGCCGCCAAACCGCTTTGCAAGGCTAATAGACTTGATTGACTTGCAGTAAGCTGCGCGGCCGCCGACGCGAAGTCCGATGTTGTCTGATCCAAAGTCGCCTGTGCCAAGTCACCATTTGAAAACAGGGCTTTGGCGCGCTCCAGATTGTTTTGTGCCGTATCATAAGCTGACAGTGCGCTATCAACCGAAGCTTGCGCTGCAGCAATCTGCGTAGAATAAGATTGTGCCTGTTGAACCACAGCGTCCAGATTACTCCTGGCTTGATCAAAAGAAGCACTGAATTGGGTGTCGTCTATGGTGAACAGCAGGTCGCCACTTTTGACGAATTGGTTTTCTTCGACCAGAACTTCGGCTACCTGCCCAGTCAATTGCGGTGCAACAGAAATAATGTTTGCACCGACATATGCATCTTTGGTCGAAGGATACCGTTCTTCGTGCCGCCAAAACAGTAGTAGGGCGATTGTAATCACCCCCAAAATTGCGACGACGGCAACTGCCTTGAGTGTTCGCATGGCATTTCTCCCTTCGTCAACGATGCGCGTTGGGCGTTACATCGGGTGAATGTGCATCCGAATGGCAAGGTTCCCAAGTATCCAAACGGTGCCCAAAATGATAATTAACAGTACCAGAGTCGAAAACAGGATCAGATCCAGATCCTCCCTGCTGCTACGGCGACGGTCAATATGCAGAAAGTATACCAATTGCACGATCAGCTGTGCCAGACCCAGCAATCCAATTGCAAGATAAACGCCGCGCGTTTCAATCCCGAATAGATGGGCAATTGAAAACACAATCAGGGTCAGCAACAGCGACCCGCCATAACCGATAACATAGCGGCGACGTTCGCGCCGATGCATTTCGGTACGTCTATCCATATGAAAGGCCTCCGAAATACACGATGGTAATGATACCGATCCATATCAGGTCGAGAAAATGCCAGAACAAAGCCAGTCGCACGACGCGAGACATCAGTAGGTCGGTCAAACCCATGATGCGCAACTGAATTCCAAGAACAATCAGCCAAAGACATCCCGCCGCAACATGCAGTCCGTGCAACGGAACCAACCCATAGTAGGCTGAAAGAAAACCACTACGCTGGGGAACCCCTCCCTCATCGGCCATTGCCATGAAATCGCGGATTTCCAACACCAGAAAGGTAAGACCAAGAATAAGGGTAACCCCAAACCAAAACACAATACGCACGCGGGGTAAGTTGTATTTCAACGCCAGCATCGCCAACCCAACAGTCAAACTGCTGGTCAACAAGATAATCGTTTGGGCGAAGATGCTTTTAAGGTCAAACAAATCGTGCGGACCCGGCCCCCCCGCTTGCGCATCGATCATTGTGATGTAGATGGCAAACATTAGTCCAAAATAGACCAGATCGCTCATAAGAAAGACCCAGAAGCCAAACGTAACGACTTCAGCGAACTTGTCGGCACTGGCGTGATCCTGCCCGAGGTTTATTCCGGGGTAACTTTGTGGTGGGGCGCGTCTCATACCGCCGCCTCCATATCCGGCCTTGCAAGACCCTTGTTTTCTGATGCTACCTCGTGGTCTCGATCAACAGCGACAGTGCTATGGACTAGCCCAAGCCACGCTTCGTGATCCTTGCGCACCTCTTCTGCGGGGATGGTGATTTCGTTGTTCGTGTCAAAACTCCAAACAATTAGCGCCAGGATCATCAAGATCGTCGTAAGGATAACCAGCCACCAGATCCACCAAACCAAAGCGAACATCCAGATTCCGCTGAGCACGCAAAGTATGAAACCAATCCCGGTTTTGCGAGGCACATCGATGTCCTCATAGGCATCCGGAGTTGGGTAAGCCACGCCGCGGCGTTTAGCTGCAGCAAAGTCATCCCTATCCCCGACTTGCGGGATTACCGCGAAATTATAGGGTGGGGGCGGCGACGGGATCGACCATTCCAACGTCCGCCCATCCCACGGATCACCGACAGGTACCCGGGATTTATCACGGTCCCGGATGCTGACCCAAAGTTGGATCAGGACCGAAAATAGACCGCAGGTAATGATAAGCGCGCCTATGATGGCTACGACCATAAAGGGTTGAAACGAAGGATCGCTGTAACTGAATGACCGGCGCGGCATTCCCATCAGACCTACGAAATATAAAGGCATGAAAGTCAGCAAGAACCCGACCGTCCAGCACAAAACTGAAACGCGGCCCCAAAACTCGTTCAACCGGAAACCAAAAGCTTTTGGGAACCAGTAATTATATGCAGCCAACATTCCGAACAACACGCCCGGCAACAGCACGTTATGGAAATGTGCTACAAGGAACAGAGTGTTATGAACCTGATAGTCGACGGTTGGATTAGCCAAAATGACCCCGCTCAGCCCACCTATTACAAACAGCATCAGAAATGAAAGGCTGTACAGCATCGGCACCGAAAACCGGATTCTTCCACGATAAAGAGTCGCCATCCAATCGTATACTTTCACCCCGGTTGGGATCGCGATCAGCATCGTGGCAATGCCAAACACAGCATTGATCAAGGCGCTTTGTCCCATTGTGAAAAAGTGGTGCAGCCAGACGGTAAAAGACAGCACAGCTATACACATCGTCGCGATAACCAGCGAGTTGTAACCATAAAGTCGCTTGGCTGAAAAAGTCGCAAATATCTCGGAATAAACTCCGTAAGCCGGCAAGACTAGCAGATAGACTTCGGGATGACCAAACAGCCAAAAAAGGTTGGCATAGTTCATCATGTTGCCGCCCATATCATTGGTGAAGAAATGAAAATCAAGATAACGATCGGCCGCCAACAAGAGTGCCGCCACACCCAAGGGAGGCATGGCAAAGATAATAAGGATTGAGCTGCTGATAATCGTCCAGCAGTACATTGGCAGACGCATGAACTTCATGCCGGGCGCCCGCAGTTTGTAAATTGTTACAGCAAAATTTATTCCTGTAAGTGTTGTGCCTACACCGGACACAACAATCGCCCAAATCCAATAGTCCGGACCGACGCCAGGATTGAAAGCCGCCCCGGTAAAAGGTGGATACGCGGTCCAACCACCAGTAGAAAACTCTCCCACCACCAAGGACACCATAAGCATCATTCCTGCGGAAACAGTAAGGCCCAGCCCAATCTGATTCATCCGAGGGAAAGCAACGTCGCGAGCGCCAATCATCAGGGGGATCAGAAAATTCGCGACACCAAAGACAAAGGGCACCGCTACAAAGAAAATCATGATTGTCCCATGTGTACTGAACAATTCAGCGAAGTGTTCAGCTTCCAAAAACCCGTCCCCTGGCCCGGCAGCTTGCTGGGCGCGCATGGCAACACCTTCCAGTACTCCGCGGGCAAGCATTACAATCGCAAAGACAATGTACATTATGCCAATTTTTTTGTGATCGACGCTTGTCAGCCAGTCTCGCCAAAGAGGTCCCCAAAGTCGAAAACAGGTCAAAAGCCCGACCACAACGATGACTCCGATTACGACGATGGCAGCTGCCGCGTTCGCGACGATTTCATTTGCGCTGGGGTTTTCAATCAAACCGGATACCGGAAAGGCATCCCAGCTTAGGCGGCCAAAAAAGCCTGAACCAGTGGAAGTCATTGGCTGATCTCCTCCCCGAACGCAGTGGTCCCGGGTTGCTGGTTCAACTGCAGGGGCTTCCCGCTGTGGTAGCGGCCCAAAATCGTGTGAAACAAATCATCGTCTTCTAAACTGAAATAGAGTGCATTGTCGGGCATGTCTGAATTGCCCAAATCAGCTTGTACCTCGTCTCGGTCCGTTCGCTTTGCAAGCGTCAGATAGGTGGGCGCGTCAAGCAAGATACCCTTGCTCCTCACAGTGTTGACCCAAGCATTGAAGTCTTCCTGTTGCATCGCCACAGTAGCGAATTTCTGCTTGGTAAAGCCGCGCCCATTATATTGTGTGTTCTCTCCCTGCATTGTCTGGGGTGAATCCGCGACGAGGTGCAACTGAGTTGTCATTCCCGGCATCGCGTAGATTTGACCTGCTAGCGCCGGGATCATAAACGACTGCATCACCGTATCGGTCGTCAGACTCAACGATATTTGCTTTTTGACCGGAATCCCAAACTCGCCAACACTGGCGATGCCCAAATCGGGATAGATGAACAACCATTTCCAATCCAACCCAACGACCTGCACACGCAGGGCCGGTTCTTCACCAAAGGGTGACGCGTATGGGTCCAGCCTGTGCGTCGCTTTCCAAAGATAATAAGACAGAATGGCCACTATCAGAACAGGTACACCCCACATCATGAATTCCAGTCCGGCCGAAAAATCCCAATCGGGTCGGTAGGTAGAGGTGCAGTTCTTGCGACGTCGGTACTTAATCACAATTAACGGGACAAGAACCAGAACTGGAACAACCGCTATCATTATTAGTGCCGTTGCACGCAGCAAATGGGTCTTTTGTACTGCCGCAATAGGCCCTTGCGGCTTCATGAAACTATCGCTTGCGCCGGCTATTTGAACCGATGCTAGGAATGCTGCAGCGGCAACCAGTATCAGCGCCATTGCAATGGGCATTTTGGATATCCGCAAGCCTGCCTGCCCCTCTGAGTTCTCGATTTCGGTCAACTATCGACAGAGTTGGCAGAATTCTCAAGGATTTTTCAAATCTTACCATATCAGTTGACATAGGGTCTCGCACCAGAGACACCGGAAGCATGCGTTTATTTGCGATTATCATCGGTCTGATCTTTAGCGCTACGACGGCTTACCCACAGGATCGAACCGCGGTGGAAAGGCAATTTCAGACTTGGTTGCAAAATACAATTGGTCCTGTAGCTAGGGAAAATGGGGTTTCCGACAGAACGCTGAACCAAGCCTTCGCAGGCATTACGCTGAACTGGAAACTGCCTGATCTGATTCCTCCCGGGGGTCAGGCAACAACACCCAAAACCCAGAAACAGGCGGAATTCGGTTCGCCGGGGCGGTACTTTAACGCAAACTCGGTTAAGGGGGCAGCTTCGGTCGGGAGAAAGATGGCTCAACGTCACGCTGCCACTTTAGCTAAGGTTGAAAGGCAAACCGGCGTGCCCGGACGTATCATATTGGCGATTTGGGGACGAGAGAGTGGATATGGGCAAGTTCCAATTCGCCATGATGCGTTTCAGGTTCTAGCAACGAAGGCATTCATGAGCACTCGCGCGGAATATTTCACAGGTGAACTGATCGCCGCGCTTAAAATAGCAGAGGATGGGCACACCCCCGCGCACGGGTTGAAAAGCAGCTGGGCTGGGGCATTGGGGCAGCCGCAGTTCATGCCCTCAAGTTTTCTCAAGTATGCAGCGGACGGAACGGGAGATGGCCGCGCTGACATCTGGAACTCACCCGAGGATACAATAGCCTCAATCGCGAATTATCTGATGCAACACGGCTGGGTGTCCGGACGGGACTGGGGTTTTGAAGTATTGGTGCCCGAGAACGTAACATGTGCGCTTGAAGGTCCCGATCAAGGTCGCCCAATCCGCGATTGGGTAGCCGATGGGGTAAAAAGGGTATCAGGTCGCCCGTTTCCTGCCCACGAATTGATTGCCGAAGGATATCTGATGATGCCAGCCGGCAGGAATGGACCCGCCTTCTTAGTTACCCCGAACTTTTATGTTTTGAAGGACTACAACACCAGCGATCTTTACGCTCTTTTCGTGGGCCATGTAGGTGACCGGATAGAATTTGGCGTAGGCGATTTCAGCGGTGATTGGGGTAATGTTGGTGGGTTTTACAGATCCGACATTGCAGCTATGCAAAGAGCATTGGAAGACATGGGGCATGATGTCGGTGGCGTGGATGGTCTACCTGGATACAAAACCCGACGATCGATCGGGCGGTGGCAACAGGACACTGGCCAGGAACCCACGTGTTTTCCAAAAATCGAAATGAAAGCCCACTTAATTCCCTAATATCGGGCCCATAAACCTGAATGGAGTTTCGAAGAAACCCGGAAGTTACAGAAATACTTGAACCGGCAGCCTGCATCTTTCGCAATTGCCATGGAGCATTAGTTCGATGAAACGATTGTTGCACACGTCTGATCAAGTTCTTCCAAGGCTCCTGTTCGGATTTTGGCGCAACATCTGTCTTTGACTCGCATAGCGGGCGATGGCAGGTTCTAAACTGTTGATGCCTGAAATGGCGAGTGAGATTGATTGATACGGCTGGGCGTCTTATGAGTGGGCGCCGGCCATTTTGCAAAATGCCGGATTACGTTCGAGTTTGAGAGGTCACATGGCACGCAAAGTCACCAAGGCGATATTCCCAGTGGCGGGATTGGGTACGCGTTTTTTGCCGGCAACAAAATCTGTGCCAAAAGAGATTATGACATTGGTCGACAGGCCGCTGGTCCAATACGCAATCGATGAAGCCCGCGCTGCTGGGATCAAAGAGTTTATCTTTGTGACGTCCCGCGGAAAATCTGCGCTTGAGGATTACTTCGACCACAACTTGGTCCTTGAACAGGAACTAAAGGCCAAGGGAAAAAGCGAACTGCTGGAAACCCTGAACGCGACGAATATGGAAAGCGGAGCCATCGCTTACATCCGTCAACACAAAGCCCTGGGATTGGGTCACGCTGTTTGGTGCGCCCGACGCTTGATTGGTGACGAACCCTTTGCAGTCATGTTGCCAGATGATGTCATCGCAGCGAGCAAACCTTGCCTACAGCAGATGATAGAAGCTTATGAGGAAACCGGTGGCAACATGGTCGCCGCCATGGAAGTTCCAAACGAAAGAACAAGCTCTTACGGGATTCTGGACGTGGGCGACAATGTCGGCACCGTAGTACGGGCCAGAGATATGATTGAAAAACCAGACCCGAAAGTTGCTCCATCGAACCTTGCTGTTATTGGTCGTTATGTGCTGGGCCCGTCTGTCCTGTACAATTTAAATAAAAAGAAGCAAGGCAGCGGTGGTGAAATACAACTGACTGATGCAATTGCGGAAGATATCAGTAACGGCGTTCCCGTATTTGGATACAAATTTGACGGTCAACGCTTTGACTGCGGTTCCAAGTCGGGTTTTCTACAGGCAACCGTTGCGTTCGCCCTAGCGCGTGAAGAGTTGCGCGACGATCTGCATCAATATCTGCAAGATGTCATCGCCTCAGACAAAGCCGCTCAATAGCGCAAATTTCTTCAGTTGTTTGTCGGCAATAGCGATACTTCGAGGGATTGTTGATCAAAGGGAATGGATACTATGAATAACGTCTACCCGGTTATCCTGTGTGGAGGGTCGGGCACGCGCCTTTGGCCATTGTCTCGCAAGAGTTATCCCAAACAATTCGTTCCATTGATTGGCGAGACGAGCCTACTACAACAATGCGCTGAACGGCTGAAAGGCCCAAACCACGAGCCCTACTCTAACCCTTTGATTTTAACCAATGAAGCCTTCCGGTTCATTGTTCCTGAACAATTGGCTGAAGTTGGCGTTGATCCTGGTCCGGTTTTGATAGAACCCAATGGTCGCAACACGGCTCCGGCCGTGCTAGCTGCAGCTTTGTATCTTGCCGCTGAAAATCCAGAAGCAATCATGTTGGTTGCGCCTTCAGATCACGTTCTACCAGACACATCAGCATTTCATAATGCCGTTGAAGAAGGAATACGCGCCGTTTCAGAACGTCAGGAACTAGTTACTTTCGGTATCACTCCAGATCGACCAGAGACAGGTTATGGTTACCTGAAACTCAGCCATGCTCCTGACAAATCTGGCGCGGCAGTTCCATTGGAACGGTTTGTTGAAAAACCGGATGCCGAAAACGCCAAGTCCATGGTGGCTGATGGTACCTATTTGTGGAATTCCGGCATCTTTCTGTTCGCGGTCAGGGACATTCTTGCAGCCTATGAAGAGCACGCAAAGAATCTAATTAACCCAGTTCGGCAGGCGGTCGAAGATGCCCGGACCGATCTGGGTTTCTTACGTTTGGACCAAAAGGCTTGGGACACGATTGATAACATCTCAATAGACTACGCGGTAATGGAAAAGTCCAATAATCTCAGCGTGGTACCCTATACGGCAGGTTGGTCCGACGTGGGTAGTTGGTCAGCAGTTCAGGAATTGGGCAAGCCGGATGCGGATGGCGTTGCGACCATGGGCGAAGTCACCACGATTGACTGCCGCAATGTTTTGGTACGTTCAGAATCAGACGCTCAAGAGGTGGTCGCTCTGGGACTAGAGAACATGATAACCGTAGCTATGCCAGACGCCGTGTTGGTTGCCAGTATGGATCGGGCACAAGATGTCAAACTGGCCGTTGAAGCCCTTAAGGCAAAAGGTGCAAAACAAGCCGAAGCTTTGCCAGTGGATCATCGGCCATGGGGCTGGTTCGAAAGCCTGGTGATTGGCGACCGTTTTCAGGTCAAACGCATTCATGTTCACCCTGGCGCCGCATTGAGCCTTCAGTCACACCACCACCGTTCAGAGCACTGGATTGTGGTGGAGGGAACTGCCGAAGTAACGATCGGCGAGAACATACAGCTCGTTTCGGAAAATCAATCGGTATACATCCCGCTTGGGGCCAAGCACCGAATGAAAAACCCAGGCAAGGTGCCAATGGTGCTGATCGAAGTGCAGACAGGCAGTTACTTGGGTGAAGACGACATTATTCGATACGAAGACGTATATGCTCGTAGCTGATACCGTCGAAACTAGTACCCAAAATTCGAATCAATTTGTTAGAGGCAATTTTCTCTATTGGAAACAATGGGCAATTTATCAAGTTTTTGTCTTCATTTCTGCACTTAAGACGTAAACAAAATCTTCCCAAGGCGTTCGGCCAAATCAGACCAGATTCACGCGATGTCAGGCAAATTGGCACAGATCAATGTCTGGCCATAGCCACAGGAGGACGCCGCGTGCCGCAGAACACACCTAGATTGAACCTACCATTCCTACAACCTTCCCAGGCGCAGAAACATGTCACGCACAACGAAGCCCTGCGCAAGCTCGATCTAACCGTGCAACTTTCCCTTACGTCTCTGAACTCCATCACGCCGCCTGCTGTTCCAAATCAGGGTGACATCCTCGCGCTTGGGGCAACACCAACGGGCGATTGGACCGGACATGCCGGAAAGCTTGCTGCGTGGATCGATACAGCCTGGCATTTCATAGCACCCGAAACCGGATGGCGCGCATGGGATCTTTCGTCGGGCAATCTCAAGGTCTGGGATGGATTCCTTTGGATTGACCCGCCTATCTCCACGGACAACTTGCCCGGAGTTGGTGTCGGAAAGAACCATGACAGTGCAAACAAACTGTCAGTGCGCGGAGCAGCCACATTACTCAGCCACGAAGGTCATGGTCACCAATTGAAAATCAACAAGGCGAACGCGGGCGAGACCGCCTCCTTGTTGTTTCAGTCCAACTGGACAGGTCATGCCGAAATGGGCCTGTCAGGAAGCACAGGATTTTCAGTCAAGGTATCTGCAGATGGTGACACTTGGAATGAGGCCTTGCGGCTCGACCCCGCAACAGGGCTGGCTAGTGGGTCAGCAGTTCAAGCCAGCGCCAACGACACCACAGCCGGACGCCTGATGCGAGCGGACTACGGATTCGGACCAGGAAATCTGTTGGGAACAGTTTCAGAACTTGCTGGTGCGCCGACACGCGCGGTGATCGAACGCGGCGGTAATGCAAGCGGCGATTACGTTCGTTTCGCCGACGGCACACAAATCTGCTCGGGGAGTTTAAGTGCCGTTACTTGCCAGACGCCAGAAGGCTCCCTTTTTGCAAGCCAGACATCCAACTGGACATTTCCCATGGCCTTCGCGGCTGATTCTACTCCAGCGGTCAGCGGTAATGGAGGAGTATCCGGAAGATTCCTTGGATGCGATGCACCATCAACGACACAGGTAGTTATCAAGGTATTGTCCACCATCGCAGATGCCACTGAGGCAGCCCCGACAGTTCTTGCCCTAGGCCGGTGGTATTAATCTTGTCGCAAAACCGGATCACGCCCGGCGGCTGATAAATCAGCGGTCCAGACCCTGTAACGTCCTTGACCAGTTACCTCGCGGATAAGGTCTCGTTGCACAAACAAATCCAGGTTTCTTTGGATTGTAGCTCGGGACGCCTTTGTCAGCTCTGCGGCAAGTGGGGCTGACACCATCGGCCATGCCCTCAACGCGTCGACTAAAACTGGCGGGGTTCGGCCGCTCAGGTCGCGCGTCAAGTCACGCGCACGATCCTCCCAAACAGCTACGCGTTCAAGATGCAACAACGCGGCCAACACTGCTTGTCCTGCGCCTTGTATCCAGGCTGCCAGCCTCTCGTGTGGCTGACCGGATCCGCGCAGCGCAGAGGGCCCAGACAAGGCCAGCGGCATGAACGTGGCGCCACCCCGCCCCATCTTCGCACTGTGACGGGCTGCGATGACAGCCGCTTCGGTATCTTGACCGACTCTTTCGGACAATGCGCGCCACGCGTGAAAGGAAATCGCAGCCTGCGTAACCGGATGCAAACTGAATGCGTCATGCATTACATCTGCGAGATCGGCAACCGCCTCGGGGGTGTCTTCGACACCTTGTGCCTGCCGGTCCAGAAAGGAAGTCAGACCGGACCTCCAGCCACCTTCGGAGGGACCTGCACCCTGAGCAAGGCGACGCACTGCCCATCCAGCGCGAAACAGGGCTTGCGAGTCGTCAGCCGTTGCTCCGATGCGTAAACCACACCATAAAGCCAATCGGTCTACACCAATACGATCACCGGTCCACCAACCAAGATCCGAAACGTCCATCAACGCTAATCGGTGCACCCAGCCTTTAGGTCCGTTCCGCAACCTTTCGTCCAATGCTCCGAACGTCACAGCCAGTTCTGCCAGTTCCGACGATAGCTCCGCCTGTGCAGTACGCCAGTCGCGTGGGTCGAACAGCATTTGGCGATCAACCCGAGGCCCAGGCGGAAGGAAGTTATCCTGTCCCTGATTTTCGGGAGGTGGAATAAACCATAGGTCATCCTCGTCGGGCTCATCTGTATCATAGATACTGCGCGGAGCTTCATCCGCTTTGTCCTCATCAGTATCTGGATAGGTAGGTATTGGCTTCATACCCTCTATTCTTCGGACATTTTCGAACGTTAACAAGGGATTTTCTAGTTTGAGGCCGGCAGTCACTTAAATCACTTTTTAGCCTGCCAAACCTGATATTACCTTTAAATGAAAGCGTAATACGGGTCGCGCACGAGTTGCATGGTTGGACGAACATTCTAATTCTGCTCGATTAAATTAGAGCCGATCAGTGCGACGATCTGCAATCAGGGCCACCAGTTGTTTTTTAGTGCGTCCTATATGTTGCGCCAAAAGTCCGCATGCCGCGTCGACCTGACCCGCTTTCGCCAGCTCCAGCAGTTCGCGGTGTTCCTTTCGGGCCCGTTTGCGCTTTTTCATTACGCTCAAATGCATTCGGATATATCTGTCGGATAGCAATGACACCTTATGCAGCAGGTCATTTGTCAAGCTGCGCCCGGCTGCCGCGTAAAGCGAGGCGTGAAACCGTTGATTCAGCATTCCCCACTGGCTTACGTCGTTAACGTCATATGACAACTCCATTTGATCCAGAATGCCCTGGCATTTTTGGAATTGTGCCGCAGTCATCGCCGGAATGGCACGACGAAAGAGATCAACTTCGATAAGCGCTCGTAAATCGAAGATCTCGGAAATTTCGTCAAGCGAATGCTCCGTAACCGTGGCACCGCGATTGTTTTCCAACTGCACCAGACCTTCGGCATCCAACTGCTTCAACGCTTCCCTTACCGGCATACGCGAGACATCATATTCATCAGCTAGCGCTTCTTGCCGAATCGTTTCTCCTTCCACTAGCTCGCCTCTCAAAATCCTCTCTCGCAGATCACTCGCGATTACGTCTGGAAGGCTTTGCCGATGGATTGCGCGTTTTGCCGACATCCTACGCGCCCCATGTGTCACTTAGGCGATATCCGTCCGGCCAAGGATCGTCGGGGTCCAGCATGTGCTGGTGAATTCCCGTGATCCATCCTCGGCCCGAAATTTCCGGGGTGATCGCAACCCGCCCGCTCAGATCGATCTTGTCGATAATTCGGCACCGGAACTCACTGTCGATGACAGAACGCGCGTAATAATAATCTGTTAGTTGCATCTGCCCCTTCGCCAGAAAAACGGCCATCCGGGCCGAAGCTCCGGTGCCGCACGGTGATCTGTCTAATTTTCCGGGCTTGATTGCGACTGTATTTCGGCTGGTCAGCACGTTGCCCTCTCGCTTGAGCGGTCCGGCAATCTGGCAGAACGAAATATGGTTCCAGTCTCTGGTCGGGTGGTTGCAACCCAGTTGTTCGTTGGCCGCGTCGGTTATCCTCGCGCCTGTTCGTGCCAGTTCTTTTCCCTCGTCTGGAGTTAACTCAAAATCCAGATCCGCAGCGTCGACGATAACAAAACTGTCGCCTCCAAACGCAGTGTCTACTCGCAACGTTCCAATACCAGCCACTTCAATCCGCGCGTCCAGTTGGTCAACAAAGCTGGGAACGTTCTGAACATAGATACGCTCGGCCTTACCATTTCGGCACTCTGCCCTTACGCGCACCAATCCACCCGGAGCCTCGAGCGTCAGATGTGTCTCTGGTTCTTGCATTGGGAAAATCCCGCCGTCCAACAACACGGTCGAGACACAAATCGAGTTTGATCCGGACATAGGCGGCGTATCTTCCGGTTCCATAATAATGAATGCCGCATCGGCCTCAGGATTCTTGGGGGGGACCAGAAGGTTGACGTGGCGAAAGACGCCTCCGCGCGGTTCGTTCAGTAAGAAATTTCTCAGCGTCTGGTCATTTGCTACAAAGCCCCGCTGGTCCCAAACTGTGTTCCCAGGAGGGGGTACCACGCCGCCCACTATTACATCGCCTACCTCGCCTTCAGCATGGGCAGAAATCACATGAATGGTTTTGCTGCTTCGCACGGCGCGTCCTTCTGAAAACGGATGATCGGCATTAAATCTCTATCCCGGAACGGAAGGGATCATGCGGATCAAACATCAAATTCGCCTCAGACATGATGAATGCCTGACCTTTAATCCTGGGTATGATACCTCCGTTTGGCCCGAGCTTGTACGACAGGTGATAAGTGCTGCCGATAACGCTTTCCTGAATAATCTCTTCGCTTTCGGCTAATTCGCCTTCCGCCGCAAGACAAGCCAAACAAGCGGAACAGCCAGTACCACAGGGTGATCGGTCATAGTTGTTGTCTGGGCAAAGAACAAAATTGCGGCCACTTACCCCTTTGCGAGGGGATGGTTCTTGTAGGATTACGTGATCCACCGGTTCCGAGTTCTCACCTCTTAAGCCGCTGGCCATCGCAGCTTTGCGAATAGCGATTGTCAGCTTTGTCATCGCGGCAATATTGCTGGTTTCCACTGGTATCGGGCTGGGATCAACAATGAAAAACCAATTCCCGCCATACGCCACATCCCCAACAACGCACCCATGACCGGGCACATCCAAATTCACAGCTCGTCGCACTCTGCGGCTTTCGATGTTGGTCACGCTAACTGTGTTCTCGTTGTGCAATTCGACAGTTACCACCCCAGCAGGAGTTTCTATCCGATGTATTCCGGTATCAATCCGACCCAAATGCGCCAGCGTCACAGCCAACCCAATTGTGCCATGACCACACATGCCCAATACTGCGTCGACATCGAAATAGATGACACCAGTCACGCATGAACGGTCGACTGGTTCCACCAGCATCGCACCGACCATCGCCGGTTGGCCGCGCGGCTCCAACAAGATCGAACGATAAAGTTCTTGGTAATCTTCAGCCAACCGTAGGGCTCGCTCCGCTAAGGTGCCAGAGCCCAGATCTGGTGCACCCGTGAGGACAACTCTCGTAGGTTCGCCTCCTGTGTGGCTGTCAATCACATGCATTCGGCAATGACCCCGCCCTGGTTTGACCAATCTGCAAACCATTTGCGAAACAAGTCATATTGCTGTGCACAATAGTTCCTCTGCGCATCCGTCAGAGAGTCAGAGGTGTTGAAATGGAGACGGTATTCCTGTTCGCCATTCAGAACCAGCAAGTGTTTGTAGTAAAGAACAAGGTCCGGACCCTCGTCAAAACTGGACAACACCTGAATTGCCTCGGTCAATTCTTGCGCACGCTGACGTGCCTCGGCATGACCGTTCGCCGCTTTTTCGGACAAAGCTCCCAAAAGCAGTGTTTCAACAGGCAAAGCATTACCTATACCCGTGATAGAACCAGTTGCTCCGCAATTCACATAACCATGATAGACTTCGGTATCCACACCGACCATTAGGGTAACCTGATCATCCTTGCTGGTGATGTTTTCCGCTGCATAGCGCAAGTCTTCACCGCCTCCGAACTCCTTGAACCCGATCAGATTTGAATGTTCGGCGCGTAGTTCAAAAAACAGATCTGCACGCGTAGCAAACCCATAATACGGGCTATTGTAGATAATCGCAGGTACGTCCGGCGCAGCGGACAAAACTTCCCCAAAATGGTTCTTCTGAGCCGCAGCCGAGCTGCCACGCGATAGAACCCGCGGGATCACCATCAAACCCACTGCACCGCATTTCTGCGCATGAGAGGCAAGGGCCACTGCGGATTTCGTATTGATTGCCCCAGTACCAACAACCACTGGCAGCCCTGCATCTGTCAATCGCTCGACGCCTTCCATTCGCTGTGCATCGGTCAGCAGCGGCCAGTCACCCATCGAACCGCAATAAACCACGGCGGACATACCTGCCGCAACTAACTCACTCCCTTTTCGAACAAGCGCATCGAAGTCCGGAACGCGACCTTCTGTGCAAGGGGTCATGAGAGCCGGCATAGTGCCGGTAAAAACGTTTGAAACCATAGTTTATTCCTCGGTGAGTCAATGTCCGGCAAACCAGAATTCAGCGAATTTAGTTTCATTATCGGATATTGGATACAATATCCATAGTTTCCGCAAATCAGAAGAATGTGCCCGATTGTCATTCGGGCACACTGTCAAGTAACCAGAGCTTTCTGACTACCGCAACCGAAGACCATTCTCCGGATCAAATAGCATCGCGCGCTCGGGTTTGACCGATATACCTATCCGTTCACCCTGCGCGCTACGCTCATCTTCACGTTCTTCTACGATCAGTTTATCACCGTTCGGCGTCAATAGGTAAGAGTAAGACACGCCGCCCAACGCTTCGGTCAGGTCCACCGTGCAACTGTCACTTGCTCGGTCGATTTGAATGTGCTCCGGGCGAATCCCAAGGGTCACGCGGCTTGCATTCGCAGGCACGCTGCTTGTGACCGGTATCGCATCCGTCAACGCGGGATGGCGGACCATGCCATCCACAACATCACACTCCAAAAAATTCATTGCAGGAGAACCGATGAAGCCTGCGACAAACTTGTTGTCTGGGTCTCTATACAGATCCATAGGCGCGCCGACCTGTTCAATTCGTCCGTCGCGCAAGACGACGATCTTGTCAGCCATCGTCATCGCCTCGACCTGATCGTGTGTCACGTAAATCATCGTTGCGCCGATTTCGTTGTGTAAACGAGCGATTTCAACTCGCATTTCCACCCGAAGCTCGGCGTCCAGGTTCGACAGAGGTTCGTCAAACAAAAATACTTCCGGACCACGGACGATTGCACGGCCAATCGCAACTCGCTGCCGCTGGCCGCCGGAAAGCGCCTTGGGCTTTCGCTTAAGATATTGGTCCAGTTTCAGGATGTTCGACGCCTCCTGAACTTTCTGATCAATTTCCGATTTAGCAACGCCGTTCATTCGCAATCCGAAGCCCATGTTCTCTGCGACGCTCATATGCGGGTAAAGCGCATAGGTCTGGAACACCATCGCCACACCGCGCTTGGCAGGGTCCATATGGGTTACATCACGGGCGCCAATGTGAATTTCACCCTCTGAGGTTTCTTCGAGTCCAGCGATCATTCGTAGTAGTGTAGATTTGCCACAACCCGAGGGACCCACAAAAACACAAAATTCACCGTCCTCGATTTGTAAGTCGATTCCATGAATGACCTGAGTCTGGCCGTAGCGTTTGATTGCGCGGTTCAGAGTTACACCTGTCATGTCGCTTGCATCCTGTCGTTGCTTACCTTTGCGCGGGCCTCGGGGAACCGCCATGCCTGAACCTCGGCCCCTATCTGCTCTGCCACTCGGCGAACTCGGGGGACCCAGGCCTCTAATTGATTGAAATCCATACGTTCGGTCGACCCTGTGACCGAAATTGCACCAAGCATCCGGCTACCGGACGTCAAAACCGGACAAGCCACACAAATGATGCCAGGCTCATGCTCTTCGTCGTCTATTGCGTAGCCGCGTTGACGGATCAGGTCGAGGTCAGCCCGCAGCGCGGCCTCGGATGTCAGGGTTTTATCAGTAAAACGATGGTAGCTTTGCTGCGAAACAGCCTCATTCAGAGAGTCTTCATCCAGAAAGGCCATCATCGCCTTACCAACACCCGTGCAATATGCTGGCCCGACTTTGCCCGCCTGCGAATACATTTCAATAGGCTGGGCGGCGTTCCGCTTGTCGACGTACAGCACCTGGCTTGAGTCGAGCTGAGCCAGATGCACTGTTTCACCGGTGTCCTTACTAAGAGCATCCAAAAAAGGTCGTGCAATTGGCGCCAGAGAACTCTGCGTCCATGCCGCATGTGCCAATCGGACCAAACGCATACCCGGAGCGTAGGTTTGTCTTTCAGGGTCGTAGGACAACATGCCCTGATTGGTCAGAACCTGCAGAAATCTGTAAAGCGTCGCCTTGGGAAAATTGCTGCGGTCCAATAGCTCCGCAAACCGAACAGGTCGCTCAAAAGCAGCCACCTGATCCAGCACGTCACATGCCTTACCTATGGTTCCGTCACCAGCCACAGCTGTCTTATCTCCTCCCATTCCCTCGGGCCAAAGGCACGAGGGTCTTGACAAGACTAACCGAGTTGATGTGTAGTTTTCAATATATAAAACCAAGTTTCACTATTTGGAACTAAATGGAAGCTAAGGGAGGAAACCATGCATTCCATGTTCAAGCGTACTGCCGCCGCATTGGCGGCCAGTGTCGCACTTGCTGCGCCTGTTGCTGCTGAGTTGACCGGTGAGTTGCGAATCTTCCTCGACACGTCAAACCCGGCGCCGCGTGCGACCATGGAGGCGATGATCGAGCGGTTTGCAGAGCAACATCCCGGTCTGGAAATCGAAACAACGGTTATCGACCGTGAGGCGTACAAAACACAGATCAGGAACTTTCTAACAGCTGACACACCGGACGTAGCCACATGGTATGCGGCAAACCGTATGAAACCATATGTCGAAGCCGGCCTGTTCGAAGATGTTTCTGACCTGTGGGCCGAGCCAGAAATCGCAGAAAACCTGGCTTCGACCAAAGGTGCGATGACCATAGACGGAAAGCAATGGGGCGTTCCCTACACTTACTATCAGTGGGGCGTTTACTATCGCAAAGACATCTTTGATGAACTTGGCCTAAGCGAGCCTACCACCTGGGAAGAAGAGCTGGCCAACTGCCAGAAGATCGTGGATTCGGGTCGTGCATGCTACACAATCGGGACCAAATTCCTTTGGACTGCTGGTGGCTGGTTTGACTACCTGAACATGAGAACTAACGGCTACGATTTCCACAACCAGCTTGCGAATGGTGAGATTAGCTGGGAGGACGACCGGGTCAAGCAGACCTTCGCCAACTGGAAGCAACTGATCGACATGGGTGCGTTCATCGACAATCACCAGACCTACAGCTGGCAGGAAGCATTGCCGTTCATGGTCAACGGTGAAGCCGCAGCTTATCTGATGGGTAACTTCGCGGTCGCTCCGCTGCGTGAAGCAGGCCTGACGGATGATCAGCTGGACTTCTACCAGTTCGTTTCCATCAACCCCGATGTAGAACTTGCAGAAGATGCGCCTACGGATACATTCCACATCCCCGCGAACGCCTCGAATAAGGAAGCAGCGCGTGAATTCCTGCGTTTCGTTGTATCGGCAGATGAGCAGACCGAGATCAACAACGGCTCAAATCTCGGCCAGTTGCCGGTAAACGCCCAATCTTCGGTGGACGATGACAAGTTCCTTCAGCAAGGCTTTGCAATGTTGTCATCCAACAGCCCGGGCGGTGTCGCCCAGTTCTGGGACCGCGACGCACCAGCTGAAATGGCAAAAGTATCCATGGAAGGTTTCCAGGAATTCATGGTCAAGCCAGATAATGCGGACCGCGTGTTGGCAAAACTGGAACGTGCGCGTCAGCGTATCTACGATAACTAATCTGGTCAGGCCGGGCACAGACCGGCCTGCTCCAAGACCTGCGTAAGGCAGGTGCTTACCTGCCTTACTAATTTGACCAAACTCCGAGTTTATCATGTCCCTCGTAGACGTCCCCGAACAAGAAAGCTGGTTTCACAGAAACCAACAGCGTATTGCGCCCTGGCTGTTTCTGGCGCCGGGCCTGCTGTTCTTTATGGTTTATGTAATCATACCTGTTTTTCAGTCTTTCAACTTGTCGCTCTATGAATGGGACGGGTTGGGTGCAGCAGAATA
>NZ_JBXWRL010000042.1:0-50309 GCF_059612885.1 Ruegeria sp. YKSD179
CCTGACGCCGCTCGCACATCCCTAAGTTTAAGGGTGATTTCATCCGATTCCATTTCAGCGCCTTGCGATTTCACTTGTGCGTTATAACGCACATGTGGTACGTGCGCTATAACATACAAGCTCAGATACCGCATGCAGGGCAAAAGGGAAACAGTATCATGCCATTGTACCGATCCAGAACTTCTACCCATGGCCGCAATATGGCCGGCGCGCGCGGTCTATGGCGTGCGACTGGTATGGGAGACGACGATTTCGGCAAACCGATCATCGCCATCGTGAATTCGTTCACCCAGTTCGTGCCGGGTCACGTCCACCTGAAGGATCTGGGCCAGATGGTTGCGCGCGAAGTCGAAGCCGCTGGCGGGGTCGCGAAAGAGTTCAACACTATCGCTGTCGATGACGGTATCGCGATGGGTCACGATGGAATGCTGTATTCGCTGCCTTCTCGAGAAGTTATCGCGGACAGCGTCGAATACATGGTCAATGCCCATTGCGCGGACGCGATGGTCTGTATCTCGAACTGTGACAAGATCACTCCGGGCATGCTTATGGCAGCAATGCGACTTAACATTCCAGCGATCTTCGTTTCGGGTGGTCCGATGGAAGCCGGTAAGATCGACATCGCCGATCTGGACGTCAAGAAGATTGACCTCGTCGATGCAATGGTTGCCGCTGCGGATGATAAGTACACCGATGAAGAGGTGAAACATATCGAGGAAAACGCATGCCCTACTTGCGGCTCATGCTCCGGAATGTTTACCGCCAACTCGATGAACTGTCTGGCCGAAGCATTGGGTCTGGCCCTACCGGGCAACGGTTCGACACTTGCCACACATGCTGACCGAAAGAACCTCTTCCTTGAGGCCGGACGTCGGATCGTTGAAATCACCAAGCGGCATTATGAGCTTGACGAGAAAGGGTTTCTGCCCCGCGAGATCGCCACTTTCAAAGCATTCGAAAATGCGATGAGCCTTGATATCGCCATGGGTGGTTCAACGAATACCGTTCTGCACCTATTGGCAATTGCGCACGAGGGCGAAGTCCACTTCACCATGAGCGACATGGACCATCTCAGCCGCAAAGTACCCTGTCTGTGTAAGGTCGCACCGAACACTGAAAACGTTCACATGGAAGACGTTCACCGTGCTGGCGGAATATTCTCAATCCTAGGAGAACTCAGCCGAGCAGGATTGATTCACGAAGAATGCAGCACGGTCCATTCTGCGACGATGGGCGAAGCGATTGCCAACTGGGACATCAAGATTGCCAATAACCCCAAGGCGCAGGAGTTGTTCAAAGCCGCACCCGGAGGCGTACGCACGACACAGGCTTTCAGCCAATCAAACCGCTATAAGGAGTTGGATGTTGACCGCGAGAACGGAGTAATCCGATCCAAAGAACACGCGTTCAGCCAAGATGGCGGTCTAGCAGTCCTTTTCGGCAATATCGCCCGCGAAGGGTGTATCGTTAAAACAGCAGGCGTCGACAAACACATTTTGAAATTCACAGGCACGGCCTATGTTTGCGAAAGTCAGGATCAGGCGGTCAATGACATCTTAACAGGCAAGGTCAATGAAGGTGACGTGGTCGTCATCCGTTACGAAGGACCGCGTGGCGGGCCTGGAATGCAGGAGATGCTCTATCCGACCTCATACCTGAAATCCAAAGGTTTGGGTAAAGTCTGTGCGTTGCTCACCGACGGGCGTTTCTCGGGAGGCACCTCGGGGCTTTCCATCGGGCATGTATCGCCCGAGGCTGCAGAAGGTGGCGAAATTGGACTCGTCAACAACGGCGACACGATCGAAATTGATATCCCCAATCGAACTATTCATCTGGCCGTTTCTGACGAAGAGCTAGCAGAACGCCGGGAAGCTCAGGAAGAACTGGGATGGCGGCCTGCGGAGCCACGCAAACGTAAGGTTTCGACTGCGTTGAAAGCATATGCAAAGCTTACGACCAGCGCTGCGAAAGGTGCTGTGCGTCAAGTCTAACTGATCGCGTTCTCTTTGTCAGATGGAAAGCAAGAGGTGTTCAAAGTTGTATTTTTTACACATTTTACCGTTTAGGTTGTAAATATTCGTGCAGCTCCTAAGTTAGAAAAACTCACAGATTAGTGAGGAAATCAAAATTGTTCATAAGGAGAATAGGAATGGGAAAAGGTTCACCTCAAAACGACCCAAAGGGTGCAGGATACCCATCGCAGACCGGCAAGTCGTCTGGCGGTGGCCGCGGCAATGACAAGCCGGGGGGGAAGAAGTAACCTGATTTTTTTCTATCAACGAGTAGAAAACCGAAATCAGAGTTCAGTTTCTTTTAGTGCGCTGCGCGGAGACGACCTTCGCGTAGCAAACTCAAAAATCTGTTTTTCGAACTTCAAAAAAGTCAATCGCCCAATTTGGCGTGGACCTCGTCCAAATCAATCTCAGATACCGGCATCTTATTGCTCGGGTTCTCAAAATCATATTTGAATAATTCAAAATCCTGTTTGTAGATTTCATAGACAAGGTGCATCGATAAATCGTCAAAGTAGTCTTCGACGGGATGCGCTCGTTTGGGGCCATGACCCTCGGATTCGTTAAAGCGCGGAATTTCGGACAGCGTTACTTGATGCTTCGTTTCCAGGTGATCGAGAACATCCTGCATGCCGTCGTTGAATTTCTCGGTCCAAAATATGCGATCGTATCGTCCGCCATTTGCTATCAGGGTTGAGACATGCCCTGACATGGCAGACCAATGAATATCAGGATCCATCGGTCGGCGCCAAAGGATCGTATCTCGAGCAAAGAGTAGAAACCTGCGAAAGCTGGCAATTTGATCGAAATCTCCTTTGCCGTCCTCACCACCAACTTCGATCCCGTAGTTGTAGATCAACGTTGGAACCAGATTACCGCGGTAACGTTTCCCGTTTCGCTGAATGCCGCAAATCTTGTCAAAAAACGAACTCAGGATGCGGGTATATGGGTTTCGAACGCAAGTGAACGTATACGAACCGTGAGACCGTACGTTTCGGGTGATCAAACCCTTGCTTTCGTCAAAGGCCCATTTGTGTAATCCGCTCGTCGCATCGTGTATATCGCCTTCAAAGAATTTGCCGTGATCCGAATAAAACATGATCTGGCCAATCGTCGAGCAGGCGCATTTAGGCACAACTCGGTAGACCATACTTTGGCTCTCGGTCATCCATGTTCCGGGAAAACCCATCGACTGCGCCTCCTCTGCCGGTCGCGTCTTAGAACGACACCCCCGCATTTGAAATCAAAGAACCAAAAATATTCTGTTTATTCAATCGTTCATCATAAGTATCACGGTTGCAAACAGGCAGAAACGGAATTTGCGGAAGTCCAATGGCAAAGATTGCCTTCATCCTTTTGTGCCATAAAAACCCCGATGCGATCATCGCGCAGGCCAATCAACTGACTGCCGCCGGCGATTGTATGGCAATCCACTTCGACGCGCGCTCGGGGCAAGCGGAGTATGAACGCCTGTTTGCTGCCTTGGCCGACAACCCCAACGTCACTTTCGCCGCAAAACGGGTTAAATGCGGTTGGGGGGCGTGGTCGCTGGTTCAGGCGACATTGAATGCTTTGCAAGCGGCGACCGAAGCATTCCCACGTGCCACGCATTTTTACATGCTGTCTGGTGACTGCATGGCGATCAAAACCGCCGAATACGCGCATCGCTTTTTGGATGATAATGATGCGGACTTCATTGAAAGCCACGATTTCTTTGAGAGCAATTGGATCAAGACCGGTATGAAAAAGGACCGGTTGATCTATCGGCATTACTTTAATGAGCGAACTCAGGCGGGACGGTTTTATGCAAGTTACGAGTTCCAGAAAAAGCTGGGCCTAACTCGCGATATCCCCCGAGATATTCAAGTTATGATCGGCAGTCAGTGGTGGTGCCTGCGTCGCCGGACGGTGGAGATGATCCAAAAGTTTCTGAACGACCGTCGCGACGTAGTCCGGTTCTTCTCCACAACGTGGATACCGGATGAAACCTTTTTTCAAACTTTGGTTCGCCACCTTATCCCAAAGGAAGAAATCGAAAACCGTACGCTGACATTTCTGATGTTTTCAGACTATGGAATGCCCGTCACATTTTACAATGATCATTATGACATGCTGCTTCGTCAGGACTATTTGTTCGCCCGCAAGATCAGCCCTCATGCCCAAGAACTAAAAGACCGATTGGGACAGCTGTACGCCGGCAAGGACGTAACCTTTCAAATTTCGGATGAAGGTCGAAGTTTACACCGCTTTCTGACCAATCGCGGACGCGTAGGTCGCCGATTTACCCAACGCTTTTGGGAAACGTCAAATACACTTGGGCCGGATCGGGATCTATATTTAGTTACTTGCAAAAAATGGCACGTGGCCAAGCGACTTGTGGATCAGATCAAGACAGAAACCGACCTTCCCTGCCTTCACTACGTATTCAACGAAGAGAACACTCCATTACCGGATCTGGGCGGGATTGAAACCACATTGGCGAAACGGTCCCGACACCGCCGTGCAGTTGTAAACATGCTTTACGACCATTTTCGGCGCGACAGGCTGGTATTGTGCGTCGACCCCGGCAGTATCGAGATCATCCGAGATTTCTGCGCCGACCAAGTCAAGCTGCACGTACTAAACATCGCCTGCGAGTTTTCCAACGACTACCTTGCGGGGCATGCCCTTCGGGTCGGCCTGATTGGCGAAAGCAGCCCAGTTGAGTCCGTGCAGCGGATTTTGCCGACTCTTCGCAACGAACTGTCTCACGAAATCGAACAGATCCGATCAGCATCTAAGGAAGAGTATTTTCGTATCTCAGAATCACAGAACCGGGCCAACAACGTCGCTGAGTTGGCCCGATTCTTGACAGTTTCTAATAAGAAAGCCGAAGCTATTTTGAGTTTGGACTACCTGTTCAGCGACTGAATGAAGAAATCAAATGTCGAATTTGACCCCTTGTGCCAAGGGTAACTCAGCAGAGTAGTTAACAGTGTTTGTCTGACGGCGCATGTAGGCTTTCCATGCGTCGGAACCACTTTCTCGACCTCCTCCGGTTTCCTTTTCTCCGCCAAACGCTCCACCAATTTCAGCCCCTGACGGGCCGATGTTTACGTTTGCGATACCACAGTCAGATCCTGCTGCGGTCAGAAACTGCTCGGCCTCGCGCATGTTCAGGGTAAACACACAGGAGGACAGCCCCTGCGGGACATCATTTTGGAGATCGATGGCCTCTGAGAACTCATCGTAGCCCATAACGTAAAGGATCGGGGCAAAGGTTTCAGTTTTGACCGTCCGAGTTTGGCCTGGCATCTCGACAATTGCGGGTTCCATGTAAACGCCAGCGGGTACACCCTCTGTCACGCGTTTACCGCCGAACACGATGCCGCCTTCGGCCTCGGCGGCGCTTAGAGCGGCTGTCATCGCAGCACCGGAGGCTTCGTCCACCAATGGCCCGACCAGTGTTCCTTCGCTCAGCGGATCGCCGATCGGCAGGCCGGAATATGCTTTCTTCAACCGAGCGACCAACTCATCTTTTATCGAGTTGTGAGCAATCAAACGGCGGAGCGAGGTACAACGTTGCCCAGCTGTGCCAACAGCAGAAAAAACGACCGCCCGAACCGCCATTTCAAGATCGGCAGAAGGTCCGACGATCATCGCGTTATTTCCGCCCAACTCCAAAATGCATTTGCCGAACCGTTGAGCCACAACCGGCGCAACAGCGCGACCCATACGGGTGGATCCAGTTGCGGAAATAATCGGAACATCTTCGCTTGCGACCAGAGTTTCCCCTAAATCTGTTCCACCAATTACCGTTTGCAGCAGTCCGTCAGGCGCGTCGCCAAACCGAGCCAGCGCACGCTCGAAAACCCTCTGGCAGGCCATGGCGGTAAGTGGGGTTTTTTCAGACGGCTTCCAAATCACCGGGTTACCGCAGACAAGGGCAATTGCGGCATTCCATGACCAAACGGCCACCGGAAAATTGAAGGCAGAGATGACACCAACCGGGCCAACCGGATGCCAAGTTTCCATCATTCGATGTCCGGGGCGTTCCGAAGCGATGGTCAGGCCGTACAATTGGCGCGACAAACCAACGGCAAAGTCGCAGATGTCGATCATCTCCTGCACCTCACCCTGCCCTTCAGACGTAATCTTACCGACCTCCCAACTGACCAAGGCACCCAGATCGTTTTTAGCTGCACGCAGTTCCTCACCCAGCAGCCGTATCAACTCACCCCTTCGTGGAGCAGGTACAACGCGCCAATCACGAAAAGCTGCCTTTGAACGAGCAATGATAGCGCCCATCTCAACCTTGGAGGTCTCGTTCACCGTGGCCAGCTGCCTTCCATCGATTGGGGAAGTCACACGCAAGGTTCCACCGCTTAAGTCAGCGGCCGTCAGATCCAGATTCGCCAAAACAGTGTCTACAGTCATCATGACATCTTTCATTTCTCAGGCAGCCTTGTTTTGTTGAGTTACGTTGCCAGCGCGGTACAGCCGGCCAAATTCTGTATTCAGAAACTCGGGTAACTTGACTTGTTCCTGTCGAATAAATCCTTGCGACGGCAGCACACCCGTCCGCATTAAATCCACAACGCCCAGCACTCCCGCAGCGGTTGTTACCTGAATTGCACTCCAAACCCGCCCGTCTATGGTGCGCGCGAAGGATTTGTTGATCAAAGATTTCTCGCGCAGCGATCCGTCGATCGTGCCACGTGCAGTGCAAAAAACCAAAACCACATCTTGATCCGTGCGTGGCAACGCATTCTCGAAAATGTTTTTAAGAAGGTCCTTGCGCTGTCCCAGCCCTAGGTCATTTAACAGCAAACGCAAAATATCCCGGTGTCCAGGATAGCGAATTGATCGATATGACACAGCCTGCGCTTTGCCTTCCAGGGTTTCGGGCAATGTTCCAAGCCCTCCCGAGGTGTTAAAGCATTCGTATTCCACCCCGTCATGGCCAAAGATTTCATAATCCTCCAACGGGGCAGTTTTGACGCATTGGCCATTTACGATTGCATCGCAGGGATTGCAGTATTCGTTGATCAAACCGTCAGTCGACCACGTCAGATTATATTTCAGAGCATTGGTTGGATACAAAGGCAGGGCGCCCACCCTCATATGCAGGCTGTCTATCTCGTCGAACTCTGCTGCCAGGGCAGCGCCGGCGATTCCGACAAAACCAGGTGCAAGGCCGCATTGCGGCATCATTGCGGTTTGGCTCTTACTTGCCAGCTCGCGCACTGCCTGCGTTGCCGAAACATCCTCGGTAAGATCAAAGTAATGAGCGCCGACCGTGCATGCGGCTTTGGCGATTGCCGGAGTCAGAAAAAACGGGGCTGCGGAAATTACTGCATCAAATCCCTGCAACCCACGTATTAGATTGTCATCATCAGATGCATCAATCTGCCGTGTCGAAACACCCATCTTATTTAGTGCTGACAACGCAGCAAGATCATGATCAGCTATTGTTACTGAATAGTTCGCCGATGTTTTCAGCAAGGTGGCGATCATCTGCCCGATCTTACCTGCGCCGACAATGCAAATGCTCCAAGTCACGAAATGCCTCCATTTGTTGTTTCTTTTGATTATGAAAGGCAATTTGTTCGTTTCGCAGGGGTAATCATGACGAAATTCACGCCAGTGTCAGCGTTTTGACGAAAACTTCGGCAATATGCTGGCTGGCGAGACTGGAATCGATGGGTGCCATGACTTTCTCCACCTAAGGTAGACGGGCTGAGATCAAGCCCCTCAAGCCAAACGTTTGACCCATTAGTACTGAAAAACTGGATACGATGTTGATCGCGAAAACCACCAGATTTGGCCGGATATTATGTGTCCAAGGGTATTTGAATGCCCGTATTTGGAGACAAAAATTACTTCTTTCTCTTTTCAGGCGGTTTTGTGCTATGGTCTCAAGATAGTTTATACATTTAAAATTCTGGAGGATGTGAGTCCTTTGTCGGAAGCCCAAATTAGGAACTACAGGCTGCGCCCTCTGGAGAAGGTGGACCTGGAAACGGTAGTGCGTTGGTTTCAAGACGTTGAGGATTTGTCGCTTTTTGACCGGACCTCGCGCGTCCCGTTGAACCATTGGCAGACCGAAGACGCATGGAAGGACGTGATCGACGGATCTCATGCCGGATGCAAGTGTTGGTTTGTTGTCGAGACCGCCGAAGGACTGCCCTTGGGTTTGACAGGTTTAGAAGCAATTTCAAACATTAACCGCGATGCCGTTATTCCGCTGTTCGTAGATAAGTCAGCCCGTCGTATGGGTATTGGAATTCGCGCGGCTGCATTGACTCTGGACTTTGCATTTCGACAACTAGGGCTTCATCGGATCACGTCCTATTACCGCGCAGACAACCACAGCACACGGGACCTTGTTAGTCGGTTGGGTTGTCAGGTCGAGGGGAATATGCGGCAAGCGTGGTTCGCAGACGGGCGGTATCATGACATGGTCGTGGTGGGAATACTTCAACAGGAGTGGAGCAAACGGCGAGAGGAGTTGGCCAAAGAGCTGTCCAACAACATAACTATTAGCTTTGGTGACGGCGCATCAGATAGCTGGTGCTGGCCGCCGAGAGGTGCCAAGCTTGACTAGGACATTAAGATTCGCAACGCTCTTTCAAAACAAAATTCTGCTATATCTTGTTCGTCAGTATCGCCGAAAAGTTTTAGCTGAGTGCCCACTGTGAACAGTACACATTCTCAAACAACGATCAGGCAAAAGCTGGGCGCCGTCGTTTTCGCGGATGTTGTTAGCTATTCGCGGCTAATGAGCGAGAATGAGATGGCTACGTATAACGCGTTGAAGTCTCTGCTATCGCAGTTGGAACAAGTCTGCGAGCAACATCAAGGCCGGGTAATCGAGGTCCGTGGCGACGGAATTCTGGCGCTTTTTGAAACTGCCACCAGCGCAGTCGAATTCAGCGTGGAATTACACCGGATAGCAAGCCAGCACAACCAGGCGCGAGATGACGATCAACAGATCAAGTTTCGAGCAGGGGTTCATTTGGGCGAGGTCCTGATGGACGAGCGGGGCATTCACGGCGACAACGTCAACATAGCCGCACGATTGCAGGAAATTGCCGAACCCGAAAGGGTTTACGTCAGTTCGGCAGTCTACGATCAGATCCGAAACCGGCTGCGATATGGATATGAGTTCCTTGGACCCAAGCAACTTAAGAACATCCTGTCACCGGTCGCAACCTATTGCGTACGCAGCGAGATTGAAGGCGCAACCATGGCTGCAACTCTGCGACCCGAAATGCAGCTCGAGGTGTTAGAACGTCCAGACATCCCATCTGTGGCGGTGTTGCCTTTTGCAAGCCAGGGCAGCGATGAGGACGATCATTGGGTCGCTGAGGGGCTGACCGACGACATTATCATGAACTTGTCCAAGTTCCGGAACCTATTCATAATCGCGCGGAATTCGTCGTTCTTCTTCAAGACACAGTCGATGCCTCCACAAGAAGCAGCGCGACGGCTGAATGTCCGCTACGTGGCTCGCGGTAGTGTACGCAGGTCGTCCAGCCGAATCCGCATCACAGCCGAGCTAATTGACGCCAATTCTGAACGAACGATTTGGGGAGAACGTTTCGACCGCAAAATCGACGACATATTCGACATTCTGGACGAAGTTACAGAATGTATCGTAGCGGCCACTGCAGTTATGATCGAAAGCCACGAAAAGCAGCGAATGGTCCAGTCTGTACCGTCCGACATGCAGGCCTATGGATCGGTACTACAGGGGCAGCACCATATCCTGAAGTATACGCGGAACGATAACCGCAGGGCCCAGCACTGTTATGAGTCTGCACTCCAGCGCGACGGCGGTTATGCGCGGGCAGCGGCGGCGTTGTCGCGGACGCTAAATATCGATTGGCGGTATTCATGGACTGAAGACCCAAACAGCGCCTTGGACAAGGCCTTAAAGCTCGCACAACGGGCAGTCGAATTAGACCCGACTGACGCTCGCGGATTTGGCGAACTCGGTTATGTGCAGCTTTATCGTAAAGAACATGACTCAGCTATCGAGTCTTATAAACGGGCATTGCAACTTAATCCCAATGACGCAGATATGCATTCTGATTATGCTGACGCTCTGGCACATTGGGGTGACAACGAAGCTGCAATAAAACATATCCAACAGGCGATGCGACTGAATCCGTATTTTCCTGACCAATACCTCTGGCACTTGGGTGGCGCCTATTACAATCTGAAACGCTATGACGACGTAATTTCAGCGGTCAACAAGATGAATAACCCGACAGAAGGTCAGCGGGTTTTGGCCGCCAGCTACGCTCAATTGGGCAAAATGGATATGGCGAGGCAGATCGCCGACAAGCACCGCGCGGCTCATCCCAACTTTTCCCTTTCTCGCTGGGCGGAAGTTCAACCCGATCGTCTGGCGGACGATACCCAACATTTTGTTGAAGGTTTGGAAAAGGCAGGGTTCTGAACGTGAAAAAGGGCGCACGTCAAATGCGCCCCTTGCCTTATTTTAAGAGTGATTATTCGCCGCGAGCCTTTGCACCGCTGACTTTTGCACCACTCACTTTCGCTCCGCTAACCTTTGCACCGCTGACTTTCGCGCCGCTGACTTTGGCGCCGCTCACCTTGGCTCCGCTGACTTTGGCGCCGCTCATCATAGGCGCATCATATTCGAAATAGACGTCCAGAAGGACTTCTTCGATCTGACCAGCTGCAATGTCCATACGGATCGTGTAATCAGCTTGATCGTAGTTCCAGACACGGATGTCATTGGCCATCTGGTAATCCGCTGCCGCAACACCAGAAACCGAAGGATCCAGAGGCGCACGTGCCGTTTGCCGCGTTGTATCGGGGCCACCAGTGTTTTCCAGATTGAAGCCGCGCGGAAGGTTGCCCCCAGTGGCGCTTTCTCCATGTCCATGCACCAAGAATATCGTTGGCTCCGGCAGTTCGTAATAAGTTCCATCATATGCAAAGCCATAAATCCGGGCCAGGCGAGCATCGCCTCCGAACTGATCTCCGATGAAATTATTCACTCCACGACCGCGCCTGCGATCATCCTGTTCGATGAACAATTGTCTATTGTGAGTGTTGGAATCCTGTAACCAGAACGTATGTTTAAATTGGCGACCGCGCCGCACATAAACGTAAGATTGATATTGGGCTTTCTTCCGCTTGTCTAGGTTGAACGCACCAGCACCATCATCCACAACTTTGTAGATCCCAGATTCGTTATTGGCAGTGTCACCCTTTTGAACCAGAACCCTGTCGTCCAACCGGACTGTCACCCCATCAATAGTTGTGAAGCCTGTGGGCAGAGAACCCGCCGCCGGAATTTCAACCGCTAGGCGAACGGATTTCTGTTTTAGTTTTAGATCGCTTAACTCTCTTCCAAACAATAATACTTCTGAAAAACTGAGTAAGGACTCAGACATATCAATTTCTCCCTATGGTAAGAAAGATGACGTCGTAGACCCCATCCACCCCTCTAACGCATCAATGCGCGCTCAGTCTCAAATATCATCCCTTGCGCACAAGTTGCCACAAAACGCGGCCAAAAACAAAGACTTTCAGGTCGTTCTACTCTGGTTTCAATGTTCGAACTGAAGATGCGTGGCTGGTCCCATCCGGTTTGCTCAGACGCGGACCGGGTCTCGTCAGCCCAATTTCGCGCATTCTAAAGTTGCCTTCAATGATCCTGCGAAAAGCACCTCCGGTGATCTCCTGATCAACGACCAACAGCGCACGCTCAACTCCAAAATAACTGAGCATGTCTGCATCCAGCATCTCCCACGCGTCGGCGAGATATGAACCCAAAAGATCCCTGGCCTCGACCAATGCAATTCTGAAACCCTCTGGATTTTCCGCGTAATGCTCGTCGAACAAGTCCTGCATTATCTCGTTATATTCCGGGGTACCCTCAAGTTCATCCGACAAGTCCTCCATCTCGGGATCAATCACGTCGTGCGCCACCAACCTTTCGTGATAGATATCCACCAAGATGTCGAACATCGCGCCGGTCAAAGGTTCCGATAGCGCATGTTCACTGGACCACCCGTGTGAAAACTCGGACAGAACCCGGTCGTTGGCAGCGATCCTAATCTGCGCATTTTGAGAAAGTTCGGCAAACCGACTGAGGCGGTTATAGGTGTATAGGTTTCCCCTCGTGTTTCTAAGCAAGTCTTCGACAACCGACCCGAAATGCAGCGATGCAAGCAAAGCCACCATGTCCGCTGCGGATTCATGGAATCCGTAGTACTCGCCCGATGCGTCTCCGTCGGACGGCAAACCGATGACGCTGTATATTATTGCATGTCCAATTTCATGCGCCACCACATCAAAATTCAAGCTATATGGGCGGTATTCTTCCCCATGCTCAGTTGTCCCACCGGTTTCCAGAAAACCCCAACCGATATGCGCGTTGTCGAGGCTTGGCAGTAAAGACAATTCCAGCCGATCAAAGTCTTGTTCGAAATGCCACGGTATAGGCCGCCCGAAATACCCCTCCCAAACATCCATTGTGAAATACGCGGACCCAAACAAATGCGCGGCTTCAAAAGCCGGATCAGACGGATCTATGTGAATGAAATTGCCGAACTCATCCGGTTCAGGCGGCGGAAGAATGTATCCGTCCCAAGCTGGAAGGTACATCTGCGGCCCGTCAGGTCCCGGGATCATCGCCCCATATGGCGTCGTCTTGCCAATCGGGTTCATTGCGTACATCCGAGGCCCAGAAGGGCCTGGGCCGATAGAGCCTTGCGGCGCAGAGATTTCAACCATCTCGGGTTTCATGCCCGGTTCCAGAAATGGCGATTGCGGATACAAAAGGAACCGGGTGCCCGGTATCTCTTCTTCAGCAGTCACAGACCAGCCCATCTGTCTCCCCCTAGGATTTACCAAGCGGCGCGGCACCGATTAAATCCCAATGTCCGCGTTAAGCCTGGGACCTGTCAAAATGACAAAACAAGTATTCGGCTTCAATCAATTCAATCAACTCTTCACGCCCTTCCAGACCAAGAGCGGCTGCATAGGATTCAAGATCATCAGGTACGTCACGGTCAAGACAAGTTTCAAAATACCACATCAGGATCTGGGTCCGATTGGTCGGGGCTCTTGTCTCGCCTGCATCAGTCTGATCTTGCACTACCAACGATTTTCGGTGTGCTCGGTCCTTCAAATCCGAATAAACTCCATCGCGCCGCAGCTCATCTATTATGGCAACATTCAACGTGTGATTACGCTCGGCGATTGCCGCATCGGTGTGGCACTGATCAGCAAGCAGTGTCTCGTATTGTTGCAAAGTCAGATCATTGTCTTCCAGCCACGACATCAGATCCGAGCGTCGTGGCAGACCCGCTTCAAAGCGGTGGCGCGACATTTGCTGAACCAAATCGTTGCGCTGCAATTGGCGTTCAGCTCGGCGTGCTTCTTCTCTCGACAACAGGGCAAGAGCCGCTCTGTCCCGTAGGCGCGCGTAATGCGTCGGGGTAAGCCTTAATTCATCTACCAAAGCAGCGTCACCTTCGATTCCCAAGGGGCGTTCGGCGTCAACGCGATCGCAAAGCTCGCGCCAAGCCAGCGTCCGTTCGACTCGGGCAGGTTCACCAACAAGCTGCGCAGTTCCGCCAAGGTGTTGGGCCATCATTGACAGCATCTCGCGAGCGTCGTCGGCCTTTACGTCAACGCCACCCTGCGGCAGCCAATCAAGGAAAGCCTCTATTCCAGAAAGTCCGGCGGCGGAGCCTGTGATCCTGTCCCAACCTCGGTCGCGATAATTCAGTTCCTTCGTCAATCGCACCAGTTCAACAGCTGTATCAGGAGGCAAAACGCCTTCTTCCCGCGCCTTTGTTACAGTTGCACGGACCGAGACCATAGGCTCGCTCAAAGGTTTGAACCCAAGTTCCGCGGGGCCGTGAATAACAGCAACTTCATCGTCGTCGAGGATTGTGCCACTCAAGTAATCCTGGAACACGCGGCCCACACCGATCATACCAAAGTCTGCCAATTCGGCGGCACGTAATGCACCCATGCTTGCGCTACCGTAGACCGGAATACCCTGTTCCATCGCCCACAGAATTTCCTTATGCCAAACGGATGGAACCCCATCAAAATACCCATCGATAATTCCGATGGCTTTGGGATTGCTTTTGACTGCACGATAAACGTCACCCTGCTGCACCGGAGGCAGAATAGTCGCATCAAGAATTTCCGAAACACTGTTGGCCGAAAGTGTTGGCCCTACAAACACAATTACATTCATGCGTGCACTTTCGCGGCCTGTCTCGCACGTGGCCCTGCCACGAAATCCGGGTCGTCATGCGGTGCCTCAAGACCCGGGATTACAGCCCGAACAACCGAGATGTCAATTTCAGGTCGCGAAAGGTCTACGATCACAATCTGCGGTATTCCAACAATGGAAAGCTGAGTCTTAATAAGAGCCAAATCTTCGTCAAATGAGTCAGTCATATGTGTCGGGCACATCCTGAAATCCTCGCTCGCCGCGGAGTTTTGGATCAGATCCTGAATGTACTGTCCACGCCAGGATCGAGATGAACTTGAGAATTCGTCTGGATCCAGATCGTCTCTTGCACCAGATATGTAAGTCAGTCGGGTTTGCGCAGCTTCGGTTAACGCCCGCAACAGCGCGATGGATCGGTCCGGGTGACATCCATCCCCAATACCGATATGGCCGGATACGGCACCCAATTCGCAGATAACGCAACGGAAACTCGCAATCCCAATATCCGAGGTTGTGTTCCAAATACCAAGGTCCAAGCCCGCTGCAGCGATCCTTTCCATCGCTTGTCGGCACCTTTGATCCTCAATTGTCCCGGGATCGATGCGCGCCTGAGGACCTCGGAAATGCCAAAGCGTTGTGGCGTCCCGCTCAATCAGTTCACAAATTGCATGGCAAGTTGCCTCTGTCAGATCATTCCCTGACGCTAAACCATTGGTCGTTCTAGGAAAGGCCCGGCGGCCACTGACTGGCGATGAGGTGTAATCTGTGTCTACCATCTCATAGGGAACCCAGCAAGGGCGTCCCTTCGTCAAATCCTGCCCCTTGACCCATAGGATACTGGCATGCGGGACGAAACGACCGCCCGTGACCTCTGGCAGTTTGTCAACCTCAACGACATACTCAGTCTCAACAAGGTCGGAATAGCTGGCGAGGCGTAGACCCAACTCGATCCGTTCGGCATGCCAGGATTCAATCGCTTCCATTACCCCCGAGGCTTGGGCCGCACTCAAAGAGAGCCCCTTGCCCAGTGAGACCGCAACCGAACGCGAATTGGGTCTTGTTACCATGACGGTGGGCAAGCCGATGCGGTCCAATCCGGTAATGTTAGCGATGCGGGTTATGCCCATATCCTTGAGAAATGGCTGTACAACGGCCAGAGTTTGTTCCGGATCCCGCAGTCTGTGGGTGTCGTGCATATACGTCTTCTGAGAATTTCCAGGCATACGCTAACCTTGCTATTCCATTGAAAAAGAACCCGAAACCCCGACAAAACAATACCCGAGGTCCGTAACGGTTCGGGTTAGGATGCTGAATCAGACAGCGTGGGTCAACAGCGCCGGTTTTTCAGGTATGTTTTTATTGAATGATTGATCCCCCTTGCACGGACTGGTCTCTACAGTTAAATCGGCCTTCGCATAGCCTCAATGGCTCAACCGTTAGAGCAGATCCTTCATAACCAGCGGGTTCATTCGCAATTGACGCTCGAGGCCAGTAGGTTAGAGAAGGCGCGCAGTAACGAGTAGGGCCATAGTAGGGCCGCGGAAAAAGAAGGAGGCCGCTGTAGCTCAGCTGGTAGAGCACGTCATTCGTAATGCGTGTCAGATGGGCGAAAGCCGCTTATGAAACATACGGTTAGGCGTGGCTTCGCCTCTCCATTACAAGGATCTTACAAGACAGAGACTGTCTTGATTGGATCACACCGCGCTGATAAATCGGCGCAGATGCCGCAGTAGCTCAGCTGGTAGAGCAATGCATTCGTAATGCATGGGTCGGGGGTTCGAGTCCCTTCTGCGGCACCACCATTTCTACTAACTCGCTGTTAATCAATTGGTCGTAGGTTCGATCCCTACCGCCGGAGCCAAAATCTCTCTTAGATAACAAGAGAGTAACGAGCCGCCCCTAGGGGCGGCTTTTGGCATTCTGCAACATCTCTGCAACATAGCGAAGACTGCCGCAATCAAAAGCCAGCGTAGCTCGACTGGTAGGAGTAATGCACTCGTATCGACGAGTTCGCGGTTGCGCCCCATCAGTGGATTCATCCCTCAGGGAACGGATTAGACATGGTCGGATAATCTAAAAGCCGATAAATAATCTAAATGAAAACCAAATCTTACTTCGCATCTAGCGCTTTGGAATTTCTGAACACTCCAACTGAAATTGTACTTGGCCGTCTCGCGACACGAGTTGGAACGGAGCACAGCGGCGATGAAGCCAATCAAATTCGCGCCTGGCGGGTTCAGATCGACTTGCTCAAAGCGTCATTATCAAAGCTCGATACCGATGGGTGGGGTATCCTTCTCGAAATGCCTCTGCTCCGCCTAGGTAGACGGATCGACGCCATCATATTGGTTAGAGATCAAATCGCGTGCATCGAGTTCAAGATCGGTTCGAAGAGTTATGGATCAGCAGATGTTAGACAGGCGGTCGACTACGCGCTATGCCTACGTGACTTTCATGCGGCCAGTCATGGCAGGCAAGTGGTGCCAATCCTCTGTGCGGATCAAGCACCCGACAATCATGAAGCGCTTGGGATCGACTTCATTGACGATGTCGCGGGCTGTCTTAGTGTTAACGGCGAAGGTTTGTCCATCGCATTGAACGCTGTCGCGGAACTCGCCAATGGCGACCAAATGTCTTGGGCCGATTATGACGCCTCTTCGTATAACCCCACTCCAGATATCGTTTCGGCAGCGCGGGGTCTTTATGCCGGTCACTCCGTTCGTGAGATAGGGCGCGCAGATGCATCCGCCGAGGCGCTGGAACGCACTTCAGAACGCTTGCGGCAGATTACAAACCAAGCGCGCGACCAAGGACGCAAAGTTGTGTGTTTTGTTACCGGTGAACCTGGCTCTGGTAAAACGTTGTTAGGCCTTGATTTAGTTTTGACCGGGAACGCCGGACGTGTCGCTGGAGAGCCAGCGGCACTCTTGAGCGGTAATCGACCGTTAGTTTTTGTGCTCCAGGCTGCAATCGCCGAAGATGCCCGTGATCGCCTGAGCATCAAAGCAGGCGAAGCTAAACGGCAAGCACAACAGGCGCTGCAGACATTGCTGGGCTACTTGAAGGACCATGTGGAGCCGACATCGAATCCGCCGGAACACGTGATTGTTTTTGACGAGGCACAACGAGCATGGGACGCTGAGACTGGTCTGAAGCTTCTCGGACGAGCCAGTTCAGAACCCAAACTCTTTCTTGAAATCATGGGACGACTACCTTGGGCGTGTCTTGTCTGTCTCGTCGGGCCTGGACAGGAAATCAATCGAGGAGAAGGTGGACTTGCACTTTGGGGTGAAGCTCTCACCAAAGCTCGCGACTGGACCGCACATGTCTCAACCGAAGCACTGCGTGGTCGAGATGGGATGACCGGTCTTCTGGACAGCTTGGACGAAAATGCTCTTAAATTCGACATCGAGCCAGACTTGCACCTATCCAGCAATTTGCGTGCATATCGAAACAATCTTTACGGTCATTGGGTTGGTGCCCTGCTGAACGCGAAGATCGCGGATGCAGCCGCAATCGCTAAGAATATGGAGCATCCTCCGGCGTTTGTGACGCGTGACGAGCATGTTATGAAAGCGTGGTTGCGGTCTCGACAACGCGGCGAACAGCGGGTTGGACTGCTGGCCAGCTCAGGTGCGACGCGTTTGATTGCCGAAGGTATACCGCCTTCACCAAAATCGAATGAGTTAGATCAAGTTGTGCATTGGTTTCTAAAGCCAGAGGTCGATTTCCGATCATCGAATGCTCTCGAGGTGCCGCTATCCGAGTTCGTATGCCAAGGTTTGGAAATTGACTATGCCGGCCTATGTTGGGGCAACGACCTCACATGGTCAGGGCAGGATTGGATTCCTCGCAAAATGCGTTCTCCGAAGTGGCAGAAGTTGAAAAAAAAGGAAGCTAAGCAATACCGCCTAAATGCATACAGAGTCCTTTTGACGCGAGCCCGCGCTGGCACCGTGATTTACGTGCCACTCGGGGAGTTGAAAGATCCCACACGCGAACCGTCTGATTTTCATGGCGTCTACGCCCAACCGGATTTCACCACCGAGTTCAAGTTTCTGTCCGCCGGAAGCATCACCAGAGTAAGCATAGGTAACGAGGGGCACCGAAAATCCCGTCTGAGGCGGGATTGCCGCAAAGCTCGCGTACTGACCCGGCAACCAGAAGCTTACGCCACCTTCGTCTGCACTAGCATATGAGCTTGCGGCAATTGCGGCTATCATGCACGGACCAGCTTTCAAGACCGATCCGAGCTTTGCCGAAAACCCTATGCGATCGCTCCAGGAAATCATTATCATTAACCCGGCGTGTACCAGACAGGTGACGTGTACGCGCGCTCCTGCGTCGAGGTTGGCACGTCGTCTGAGATTTCGTCTCCGAAACGAATTGCGTCGTAGACCGTCCAACGCGGTGTCGGAATTTCCAGAACTCTAGCGTAGTAAAATGCCCGCAAAGACGGATCGAACTCCGGATCGCTCCAGACGGCGATCAATTCCGGCGCACCAATGGAGTTGGTGAAGGTCCCAGTTGCAACGTCAACTGTGTTCCCTACAGATGGCAGCTTGCCATCCGGTCCCGGTTCGCGATCATCCGACCAAACCACATCGAAAACCTTTTCTTCAGTTTCTCCTGCCTTATTCAGCCAGCCTTTGACGATCTGGATGCGGTCGAGATTGCCCGAGAACGGATCCTTGAGGGCGGCGACCAGAAAGGTCGGTGCCTCGGCACCTTCCGGCGCATCCGGCAGATCGCCCCCCATTGGAACACCCTTCTCGTAGCCAATGTCTGCCGGTAAACGCGACCGGGCGTCAGCGTCGACAAACTCCCATCCTCCGAAGAAACGAACCCCGATACGGCTTCCCGTGGTCCCATAAACCTCTTTGCGTTCCATGGCGTCAAAGATTGCTGCGCGGGTATTGTCCTCGGCCCAGACCGCAGCCAAGCCGGACGCGGCCATTTCCCATCCCAGGACGGTAAGCCCTTCGAAGTCGCCGACGAGGTGGTTCCACCGGCCAGGCTCCGGCTCGACCCCGGAATGCTTGCCGAAGAAATTGTCCTCCTGCGCCGTCGCGAGCGCGGTGTGGCTGTCGGTTGATCCGACCACGCCGAATTTGTAGGGGTTGGCGCCAAGCTGGTCTTCGAGCTTTAGCCCGTTTTTCAGCGCTTCCCGCGCATACTCGTATTGAAGCATCCAATCCTCTTTCGGCGTAGGCCCCAGATTGGCCTTGTCCCATGTCTCGTAGTCCGCGAACTCGTCATTCGGGCTCAGGAACGGATGCGCCTCTCCATCGCCTTTGATCTGCGTGATCTCGTACAACGGCTCCCATTTTGCTCGGCGCTCGACATAGTCACCCGTGAGCGGTTCGCCCGTTTTGGGGTTGGTCTCGACAGGGAACATCAGACCGTTCGAAACGTTTCCATTATGGGCCAGCGCAAGGATCCGTCCCCCGGTTTCGTCTTCGTAGCGCTCCATCCAGTCCCAAAGGTCTTCCGGGTTGAATGTTTCCGCAGTGGTAAATGGCAGCATCTGGCGCGCACGGCTCGCATCGTCGCGATATATGACGTTGCGGTGCAGGTTGTTGCCGGCCTCGGTCGACGTCCATTCATAGCCGATGAAGGCGGTGAAGGTTCCGGGATCATCGAATGCGTCAGCGGATGACGTAAAGTCGTCCCAGACCGACTGGACAAAACGACGATCGGCAATCGCTTCGGGAAGCGACTCTCCCGTAATCCCGGCGAATGTCTCAATTACTTCCATCGTCGCTGCCAGAGCGACGTTTCCGCCCTGGTTAATACGGTCATTCCAATCCCGGAGCGTAGGGTCGCGCATCAGCGTCGCGTTGCCAGCGACAATCTCATTCATTGCTCCCATGGCATCAGAATGATCTGCGACGACAAGCCAGTCGAGCGGTCGTGAGAGCTTCACGCGCAAGCCATGTGATGTGGTCACTTCATCGCCCCGCGCAAAGCGGTAAGCGTCCGCCGGTGTCAAAACAACTCCAAACGCGCGCGCATCCAGCGAGTTCGACGTGTGAAGATGCGTATCGCCCCAGAGCGGTCTAGTCGGGAAGTTTCTGCCAGCGTACGGCGAAAAATCGTCTGGTGCCAATTCCGGCATGTCTTCTGAGGAAATGGTCATTTCGCCGACCTGCCCGCCTTGCGCAGCTTCCTGCGCAACGGCGTTAGTCCCAAGCACCCCTACAGATATTAAAGCTATTGAAACAGCACGAAGTTTCATTGTTTCTTCTCCTTATTTTTTAATTCTGACGTGCGCTTAGCAACGCGATTGATTTTTGGCGGATTATGAAAACCTCGAACGTTACGAACGTCACTGCGGCGGTTGATACGGATCAGGTGTTCCAGGAGGGATGGCTGGAAACTCTTTGAATGTCGTCGCGTGTTCCAACAATTGCGGAAGTGCTTTTTCCACGGCCCAGGTGTGCGGGAAGAGGACGCTTTCTCTCTCGTTCGGATCGTTCAGTAGGTTGTAGACGCGCGGTGTGTCAAAGGTCAGAGTTTCGTCAAAGATCGACGCGTTTTCCTTGAACATGACCTTCCAGTCTTGCCACTTCACGCCGAAGACCTGATCGCCCATGTAGACAATCACGCCATCACGGTTTGAGTTCTCCTGAACACCAAGGAAAAATGCCGACTGATCGATGCCGTCAAATGCTCTGTCGCTTGGCACGGATCCTCCGGCGAACGCGGCTAGTGTCGGAAACAAGTCCATTGAATGCACGATCTCATTGCTGGCAGACCCTGCGGGGATCGTGCCGGGCCACCTGATGACAAAAGGTACGCGCATACTGCCTTCGAGGCTGGTGAAGAGCGTACCGCGCCACGGACCAGCGGTTCCCTGCACCATAGGTACCGGCGAGGCATTTGAATTGCCAATCCGTGCCGCTTCCGGACCATTGTCCGCAGTGAAAATGACGATCGTGTTATCTGCGATGCCTGCGTCTTCAAGCGCCTGTTTCACCCTCCCCAGGTAAGTGTCCACCTGCAGCAGGATGTCGGCCCACACGCCGTTGCCTGTGGCCCCTTCAAAGTCAGGGTGAGCGATATTCGGATAATGCGTCTGAGTGTAGGCGAGGTAAATGAAGAACGGGGCGTCTTCACCACTTTTGCGGTTGATGTAGTCTACGGCCTTGTCGGTCAAATCCCCGTCTATCAGACCCCGATACTCAAGGTCATAGTCACGAGCCACGGAAGCAGGCTCCCCTGCGACGCCTTGCATGACGACTGGCTCTTCCATCCCGGCTTCGGCAAAGCCGCTAAGGGTTCGCCACACCGTCACGTCGGTGGTTTCAACGCCGTAGAACTCGTCAAAGCCTTGGTTTGTGGGATACCGCCCCTCTGACCAACCGAGGTGCCACTTACCATACATGGCCGTGCTGTAGCCCGCGTCTTTTAGCATTTCGGCCATCGTGATTTCCCATTGGGTGAGCCCGTAGACACCCCCACCCAAGGGGACCGTATGATTGCCGCTACGTACCCCATAGCGCCCTGTCATTGTCGCCGCTCTGGAGGGCGTACACTGGCTTTCGACATTGAAGTTCGTCAACCGCAAGCCCTCTGCAGCGAGTGCATCCATCTCCGGGGTTGCCGTTCCACGGATAATGCCTCCACCGTTGAAGCCCGGTTCACCCCAGCCAAAATTGTCAAGGAAGATAAAAACGATGTTGGGTTTGTCCTGTGCGAACGCCACGTTTCCCAAACTGCAAAATATAAGCAAAATCAATGTGCGCGCTGTTTTCACAATACCCCCCTGATACTGTCGGCGATTGTTCTTACAGGAGGCTAAACCACGCGATCGTTGATTGCCGAACCATTTTGCGCCAACAATAGAGAGAAATTTCGAAACTTTAGCCTATGACTTATTCGCCTTCCGTTACCGTCGCCGAAGCACTTGGAAGTGTTCCGACACTGATCACCAATGCTCTCGGCGATCGTACGTTAGAGCGGTGCCTGGCGGAGGCTGGCTTGCCTCTCGGCATCTCAGAGAAAGTCGGTTTCTACATTCCCGAAACGGCCTTGAACCGATTTCTGGACGCTGCGGCGCGAAGCGCTGGTGACGACCTTTTCGGACTGTATCTTTCGGAGCATCTTTCCGTAACGGAGTACGGCGATTGGGGTGATTATGTTTTGGAGGCTTCCAATCTTGGAAAGGCTTTGGCAAGGGCAGTGCGGATTATTCATCTACACGCCAACAGGGACATGCTGGAAGTAAGGCAAGACTCAGGTTCGACCTTTTTCAGGTATGTTTTCGCTGAAAGACGAAACGCCGGTTATCGCCAGTCAGCTCTTGCCGCCTTGGGCTCCCTTCTGAGTGTGCCACGCCATTTTCTAGGGCCAACATATCGTCCTTTGTCCATTGGCCTCAACCTGAACGATGTCAGTTGCGAAGCTCGAATTGAAGCTCGCGTCGGGACCAAAGTTCACACTGACAGAGACTGCATTTACTTGGAGATACCGACTTCCGATCTGACGGCGTGCAATCCGGCCATTCCAGAAATGTATACGACAATTGGGGACGTCATTCGGGCTTGCAGGGGGGGGCCTCCCAAAAATTTCGTTCAGTACTTGGAACAGCTTATTCTGCAAAGATTAGGAGAACAGCATATCGACTTGGATGACATTGCGCATGCCACGGGCACAAGTAGAAGAAGTCTCCAACGAAGAATTGACAGATCTGGTACCAATTTTCGATCTATCCACACCGCGGCTAGGATGCGCAAGGCAAGCGAGCTGTTGACTCAGACATCAGCCACTGTATCGGCCATAGCCCTATACCTCGACTACTCGACCGCAAGTCACTTTTCCCGCGCATTCCGGAAACAATTCGGCATTACGCCCCTTCAATTCCGAAACACGAGATCTGTTCTGATCTGACCTCTCCTTTGGGCTTTGTCGCACCATGGTGTGGAAAGGCACAAACTACGTCTTGCCCGATCAATGAATGTCGGTTCCGTGACGTACGTTACGGGTCTTGGGTTTGAAACCCCTGAGCAGCTTGTCAGCAGCGTCTTTCGATGCTCCGGGTCTCTTGTTCATCTTCGCTCCATAATGGCTTCGATGAACCAGAAATCCTCCGTTGCTCAAACCCCTAAATCTGTCCGGAAAGTGCTGACGTCAGACACACGGGAGGGCTTGCAATTTCACGAGTCTATTAGGAACTTTCGACGCGCATCCTGATTGATACCTGAAAGTCCCATGAAAATGCGCAAAGCTCTCCACTCTCCGCTCGTCCATTTCTTTGCACTTGGTGCCCTGATCTTCGCCGTCTACGCGGCTACCGTGGACGAACCTGTTGCTCCTGCACCTGATGCCATCAGTCTGACCGAGAGCGAGGCCGACCGTCTCGTGCAGAACTTCGCCGCAACCTGGAACCGCTCGCCGACGGCGCAGGAGCTTGAGAACCTAATGCAGTCCTGGGCGCTGGAAGAGGTCCATGTCCGCGAGGCGCTAACCCTCGGACTTGATCGGGGCGACGCAGTTATCCGCCAGCGATTGAACCAGAAGATGCAGTTCCTGGCGGAATCTGGCGCTGCGATGCTGGAGCCCGATGAGGCCATGCTCCAGACCTATCTCGACGAGAACCCGGATCGTTTCAGACGGCCCGCCCGCATCGCTTTCGAACAGATCCTAGTGCCCGGAGGTTGGGACACCTCGGAACTTCGGGCGCTGCTGGAGAACGGTGCCGATCCGTCGACGCTGGGGCCCGCTACTTTGCTGCCGCCATCCTTTCCGATGACGCCAGCACCCGTGATAGACCGCACCTTCGGAGAGGGGTTTCACGAGGCACTGGCAGACCTACCGGTCGGGCAATGGCAGGGCCCGGTCGAGAGCGGTTACGGCCTGCATCTCGTTCGAGTAATCGAGAGGAGGGATGCCGCTCTGCCACCGCTGTCCGAAATCCGCGACCGCGTCGAGGCCGAATGGCTCGCGTCCGAGGTGGAGAAGATGCGTGAAAGCTTCGGTCAGGCACTGCTGGACCGCTACACCGTGAGCTTGCCCGACGCCGAAGAGGTGCTGAGCCAATGAGCCGGCTAATGCTCCTTTTGATTGTCATCCTCGCCGTATGTCTGCCTGGGTCCCCTTCAGCCCACGCGCTCGATCCAGGGTATCTCGATCTTTCGTCCATGGGGCAGGAGCGCTGGCGCGTGACCTGGCGCGCACCTGACGTTAACGGGCAAAAGATGCCCATAGAGGCGCGCCTTCCTGGGAACTGTTCACATGAACCGCCTCCATCACCTTTCTTCGATGGACGTGCCTGGACAACCGCATGGGTATCGAAGCAAGCAGGCGCTCTGGTATCACGGTAAACTTGTGATCGAGAACTGCGGGGGTTTTGAGGTGCACGGTAAGAGGTTGCCTGCGGCGCTGTCTGGCTCCGTGCAAAACTTCGACCTCAAAATTCGTAATGATGGGGTCGTAGGTTCGAGTCCTATCACCGGCACCATTCTTCTTCGGAAACACTCCAAATTTAACACTGGAATCAACACCTTCGGCAAATTCGCAAGGTGAAGTTTGCGCTTTCGGTTTTCAGACAACCGGGCTAGGCTGCGCTCAGGAATGGCAGATAGAGCCAGTCTCGGGGCGTATTAACCCCTCCGGTATCGGTCGGTGTCGATCGTAATGACACCTCCTCGAACCCTAAGCGTATCTATTTTCAACAGCGCGTTGCTGTGAAAGGGAACGCTTCGGTATCGCGGATAGCCGCGCAGCCCTTCGCAACAGTTGGCAAGCAGGCGGCCGCTGCGATGTAATATTGGGCCACGAGATCAAATGCTCTTTGAACATACGGTTCAAACTCATCTCTTGGCGTTTTATAGCTCATCGCACTATTTTTTTTGATAATTTTTCCAAAAACACCGGCGCGCAATGATACCGCCCAATTTCTTCTATAATTGCAAATACTCACTTTAGCACTTCAGACTGTCGCACCTTTCAGACGAATGGCTGTGCCAATACTGCCGGCGCAGACGCCCACTACGATGGCAATCACCAATTCGAGTGTTTCGACATGGGCTAGTTGCCAGCCAGCGAAGATTAGTGTCTCGATCACGCCGACCACACCGCCCATTAACGCACCCAACCAAAGTTTGCGCGTCATCATGCCCAGCGCCAACCCGAGAATACCGGGCAGGCTAAGGACATTGCCACCGATGGTTCCGAGAATATCCAGCATTGTTGCGCTACCTTCAGTCTGTGGAATTTTGCAGGAATGAACGAATATCGTCGCCAGCGGCTGCGTGTTTCTCAAGCGGTTCCGCTGCTTGGGCACTCAGCTCTTCTGTAACCTTTTGATACTCTTCGAGATAATCCGACGGCAAACTATGAGCGATACCCTGATGGCAATCAATACAGGTCATATTGTTGTCAATGGCGCGTTGATGCTCCGAGGCTGCACGTGCCTCCTGAATGGTGAAGTCCATATAGGCAAAGTTATGACAATTCCGACACTCACGACTGTCGGATTCCTTCATTTTTTTCCAAACAGCCGATGCCATGCTCAACCGATGTGCCTCGTACTTCTCGGACGTGCCAATGGTACCAACCAACTCGTGATAGACATCCTTGACCGCCATGACCTTGGCTTTGATCTTGTGGTTCCATTCGTGAGGGACATGACAGTCCGAGCAGATCGCGCGGACGCCGGAATGGTTGTTGTAATGGATCGTCTGCCGATACTCACCAAGATTGGTTTCCATGGAGTGGCATGAGGTACAAAACTCTTCTGTATTGGTCAGTTCAAGCGTCCAGTGAAATCCACCCCAGAAAAGGATGCCTGCCAAAAACCCGGCGATCAAAGTAAATCCGACGCTGAGTACGGGTATCGGGCTCCAGAACCAGTCCCATATGCGACGGGTACGGCCTCGGTTGTCTTCTGCCATCTTGCGCGCTCCTTATGCGATCCGTTTCGATCAGTTGCCGTAGGACGGCACAAAGACGTTTTCGACCAGCGGTTCAGTGTCGGCCTGTGGCACATGGCATTGATTGCAGAAATACCGTGTGCCCGCGATGTGATCCAGTTCGTTTCCTTCGCGATCAAGGTAATGGGTCATAGATAGGGTAGGTGCATTGCGTTCCCCCGCCTTGGTCCAGTCATGGCAAGACAGGCATTGATTGGTTCTCAGGTCGATCTGATACTGGGTGATCGAATGCGGGATGAGAGGTGGCTGCTGACGGTAGTTCCTGACCATGCGCCCCTCGCGCCCTTCCCACTGAAGGCTCATATTGACAACGCTTGGTGCATCCGGCGGCGTACCGCGCAGGTCCTGAAGCTCCTGAGCCAGAGAAATGCTGCCAACCACAACTAACAGGGCAGCGACTATAGCGACTATCTTTTTCATCTTGCATGTTCCTTATATTTGGCTGGACGGCTGTTTGTTGATTGCCATCGCTGCTTTAGGCACGCTCGACTTTGCAGGCGCATTTTTTGAAATCTGTCTGCTTGGAAAGCGGACAGGTCGCATCAAGTGTCAGTTTGTTTGTAAGTTGCCCTTCATCAAACCAAGGCATGAAAACCAATCCGCGTGGCACCTTGTTTCGACCTTTGGTCATGATCCGGCTAGTCACTTCGCCCCGGCGGGTCTTGATCTTGATTTCCTGACCGTGCCGCAATCCGCGATCCGCGACATCGTCCGGATGCATATAGAGAACCGCCAACGGGAACGACCTGTGCAACTCGGGGACCCGGCGCGTCATCGACCCAGAATGCCAATGTTCCAGAACGCGGCCAGTGCAGAACCACAGATCATATTCCTCATCCGGGACTTCCGGCGGCGCTTCGTAAGGTGCGAATATTATCTTGGCTTTCTTGTCGGGGAACCCATAGAACTGCAGTTCCGAGCCGGCCTCAACATACGGATCATGGCCCTCGCGATAACGCCAGCGTGTCTCTTTGCCATCGACAACCGGCCAGCGAAGACCGCGTTCTTCGTGATATCGTTCAAAAGGCGCAAGATCGTGGCCATGGCCACGACCAAATTCGGCGTATTCTTCAAACAGGCCCTTTTGTACGTAAAAGCCAAAGTGGTTGGCGTCGTCATTAGGATGGCCGTGTTGGATTTCGCTCAGTGGGAACTTATCGACATTGCCGTTGTTGAAAAGGATTTCATACAAAGTTTTCCCGGCCATTTCGGGCGCAGTAGCAACAAAGTCTGCGCCCCACGCTTCCTCAACGGTAAAACGTTTTGAGAATTCCATAAGTTGCCAAAGATCAGATTTGGCATCGCCAGGGGCGTGCACTTGCTGGCGCCACATTTGGGTCCTTCGTTCCGCGTTTCCGTAGCACCCTTCTTTCTCGACCCACATCGCTGTTGGCAGAATAAGATCTGCCGACATTGCCGTGACCGTTGGATACGGATCTGAAACAGTCACGAAATTGTCCGGGTTGCGATAACCTGGCCAGCCTTCCTCATTCATGTTCGGTGCGGCCTGCATATTGTTGTTACACTGCACCCAATAAGCGTTCAGCACCCCATCGTTCAGCATGCGGTTTTGCAAAACAGCATGGAAGCCCACTTTATCCGGAATTGTACCCTCGGGAAGCTTCCAGATTTTTTCTGCTTTGGCGCGATGTTCAGGGTTAGTAACAACGTAATCGGCAGGCAACCGATGGGCGAAAGTGCCGACTTCCCGGGCTGTACCACATGCCGACGGCTGCCCTGTTAACGAAAATGGAGAGTTGCCGGGTTCAGAGATTTTGCCTGTCAACAAGTGTACATTGTACATCAACGAATTCACCCATGAACCACGGGTGTGTTGGTTAAAGCCCATTGTCCAAAGGCTCATAACCTTACGATCGGGATCGGCATACTGCTTGGCAAGGCGTTCAAGTTTTTCAGCGGGCACACCGGACAATTCAGCTGTGTATTCCAAAGTGTAAGGCTTAACCGACTCAGCATATTCATCAAAACTAATTGGGGTGAGTTCGCCGGAATTCGGGTTGGCGGCGGCCAACTGAAGCGGGTTTTCATCTCGCAAGCCGTAGCCGATATCCGTGGCGGTTTTAGTGATGTTAACGTGTTTGGACAGGAACTCTTCATCCACCGCCCCGGTCTGGATAATGTGATTGGCAATGTAGTTGAGAATTGCCAGATCGGTCTGCGGCGTGAAAACCATCCCGTTGTCGGCAAGTTCGAATGAGCGGTGTTCAAAAGTAGAAAGCACATGAACCTGACAGTCTGCCTTTGTCAGGCGCGTGTCAGTAAGACGCGACCACAGGATAGGGTGCATCTCGGCCATGTTCGAACCCCACAAAACAAATGTGTCCGCGGCCTCCAGATCGTCATAGCATCCCATAGGTTCGTCCACGCCGAAGGTGCGCATAAAGCCTACGACGGCTGACGCCATGCAGTGCCGTGCATTAGGGTCAATGTTGTTGGACCGAAACCCTGCCTTCATTAGTTTTGACGCAGCGTACCCTTCCCACACGGTCCATTGGCCAGAACCGAACATTCCGACCCCTTCGGGACCCTTGCTTTTTAGCGTCTCTTTCCACTTCTCGGCCATAATGTCGAAAGCCTGATCCCATGAGACAGGTTCGAACTCTCCGTCCTTGGCGTACTCACCGTCCCTCATGCGCAACAAAGGTTGGGTCAGCCGATCTTTCCCGTACATGATTTTGGACAAGAAATAGCCTTTGACGCAATTGAGGCCCCGATTGACCTCGGCTTGAGGGTCGCCCTGTGTCGCGACAACGCGGCCATCCTTCGTTCCCACCAGAACGGTGCATCCGGTCCCGCAAAACCGGCAAGGTGCCTTATCCCATTTGATATCCGGGACACCGACCTGTGCATTGGCTTTGCCTGTGGTCAGCGTCAAACCCGCTGTTGAGGCCGTGGCAGCGGCAGCAGTCGCTTTCAGAAAGGTCCGACGGGATTCAGAGATGGTCATATCGGGGTCTCCGGTGTTAAATTTGATGAGAAGCGATATTCTGCGGATGAGTATCCGCTGGATCTTCGAAATGGTGATAGGTTAGGGACAAAGAAATTACGCCCGGCACATGGTGCAGATCCATAATCGTCTCTGATGCAAGGCGGTTTGGCGTGTCCTCGACGACCACGACAAGGCGGCCGTCCTCGGTGGCTGCGTGAACTTCAGCACCCTCCACGCTTTCAATTCTATCCCGGGCAGCCTTCAGTGAATCAGGCGACACATGAACAAGGCAGCCACATATGTTCATTGGCTTACCTCCAAAATTGGATTGTCGTTGCGCTTCAATGTGACTGCACCAGCGGGACACGCACCGACGCATGCGCCACAACCCGTGCATGTTTCGGCGTCCAATTCAGGCACATACAACCCACCAAGCTGGGGGCGAAAACGCAGAGCGTTTTCCGCGCACGCGTCCTGACAAACTCGGCAGCTGACACCATTCAACGCCAAGCAGGACTCAGCAATTTTTGCAAGCCAAGGCCAATCCTTAATCCTTGTTTTTTCCAACGCACCGGTTGGGCAAGCTTCGGCACAAGCGGTGCAAAAAGTGCAGCTCCCCGAATCGAAACTAAGGGCGGGCCATCCCTGACCATCGATGGAAATAATATTTTCCGGGCAGGCCGGAACGCAGTCATTGCATTCCTGGCACAGGTTATAAAACTCGTCACCAATTGCGCCTGGCGGCCGGATGGCTTGGCGATCTGGTCGCAGCGCTTTGCCGGTCATAAATGCGCGCCGGCTTGCTTGCTTGTTCATTAGCTTGCCACCTCCGGTTCAACAGGCCACACGTTAAATGCGCCCGTACCAGAGCTAGCCTAGCACGTAGTTTGAAAATTTGACCCACTTGATTTCGGATGTGATAATTGTTTAATCTAATATTTGAATTTATTAAATCTTTTCCCAGATCGGACTGCTTTTAAGTAGAAAGAAACTCGACTCAAATCGGGTCAGATCGATAGTTCAAGCCCGTTTTTCTCCGATTGAAGCCACTCCCAGAACTGAAAGAACCTTTTCTTCAATATGTTCTGCGTTCATCCCTGCCGCCGCATACATATCTGCCGGATTGGCTTGATCTATGAAAGTGTCTGGAAAGACCATGGACCGGTACTTTAATCCCTGATCAAATACACCTTCATCGGCAAGCAATTGTGCCACATGGCTGCCAAACCCGCCAATGGCACCTTCTTCTACCGTTATCAAAGCCTCGTGTTCGTTTGCTAGTTCAAGAATCAGGTCGCGATCCAAAGGTTTGGCAAAGCGCGCATCCGCTACGGTGGGTGTGACCCCACGCGCAGTCAGCGCCTCGGCAGCCTTTTGAACCTCGGTCAACCTTGCACCAAAAGACAACAAGGCGACCCGCGCCCCTTTCTGGATCAGACGGCCCTTGCCGATTTCGATGACCTCGCCCCGTTCGGGAAGCTCCACCCCAACACCTTCGCCACGCGGATACCTGAACGCGATGGGCCCCTCGTCATGCGCCGCGGCGGTCGCGACCATGTGTACAAGCTCAGCCTCATCGGCTGCGGCCATGACAACCATGCCGGGCAGGTTGGACAGGTAGGCGATATCAAATGATCCTGCGTGAGTCGCTCCGTCCGCGCCGACCAAACCTGCGCGGTCAATTGCAAATCGAACCGGCAACCTTTGGATAGCAACATCATGCACAACCTGATCATAGCCTCGCTGCAAAAAGGTTGAATACATTGCACAGAACGGCTTCATTCCACCAGCCGCCAAAGCGGCTGAAAATGTGACCCCGTGCTGCTCAGCTATCGCCACGTCGAAACAACGGGAAGGATAGCGCTCGGCAAATAGGTTCAAACCTGTTCCGTCCGGCATCGCTGCTGTTACGGCAACAATTCTGTCGTCCCTTGCGGCTTCATCCACCAGGGATTTTCCAAACACCGACGTATAGGACGGCGCGTTCGAGGGCGTCTTTTTCTGTTCGCCCGTAACAACATCAAACTTGGCAGTAGCATGCCCTTTGTCTCGGGCCCGTTCGGCAGGGGCGTAGCCCTTGCCCTTTTTAGTAAGAATGTGAATCAGCGTAGGCCCGGTCGCACGCGCTTTGACTGCGCGAAGAACAGGAAGCAACTGGTCCATGTCGTGCCCATCGATAGGACCGATATAGGAAAAGCCCAGCTCTTCAAACAGCGTTCCCCCAACGGCCATACCTTTAAGCATTTCTTTCGCGCGTTTCGCCCCCTCGCGAAAAGGTTCCGGCAACAAGGACACTGCGCCTTTGGCCGCCGCCTTGAGATCATGGAACGGTTCTTCGGCATAGATGCGCGACAGGTATGTCGAAAGGGCACCTACTGGCGGAGCGATGCTCATCTCATTGTCGTTCAGGATAACGATCAGACGCTTTTTCAGATGCCCCGCGTTGTTCATCGCCTCAAACGCCATGCCTGCTGACATTGAGCCGTCACCGATGACAGCAATTGCATCACCCAGACCTTCAGGAGTCACGCCACCCAGATCACGCGCAACTGCAAAGCCCAGTGCAGCGCTGATCGAGGTCGAACTATGGGCCGCTCCAAACGGGTCGTATGGGCTTTCACTCCGTTTAGTGAAGCCGCTAAGGCCGTCTTTTTGACGAAGCGTTCGAATGCGATCACGCCGCTCAGTGAGTATTTTGTGAGGGTAACATTGATGCCCCACATCCCAGACGATTTTATCGCGCGGTGTTTCAAAAACGGAATGCAGGGCTGTTGTAAGTTCAACGACCCCCAGGCCAGCGCCCAAGTGCCCACCCGTTGTGGAAACCGCGGAAATCGTCTCGGCCCGCAGTTCATCCGCCACTTGCTTTAACTGAATATCTGACATCTGCCTGAGATCCGCAGGGCGGTTCACAAGGTCCAGCAGCGGTGTGTGCGGGCGTTCAGACGTCATCGTTGTAGCGTTCCTTGCGGCTTAGCTGTCCCGGGCAATAACGAAGCGGGCGGCTGCGTTCAAGGTTTCAGCGCCAGAACCGTACCCTTCTAGCGCCGCGCAAGCCTGATCAACCAGATCTGCAGCGCGGGATTTGGCACCATCTAGTCCAAGAAGCGAGACGAACGTAGCCTTGCCAGCTTCGACATCCTTTTGCAGACGCTTTCCGGCCTTTTCGGCGTCACCCTCCACATCCAAGATGTCGTCGGCAATTTGAAAGGCAAGGCCAAGGGCGTGGGCATATCGGCGCAGGGGTTCTGGATCAGTCTGAGCCAGCCTGGCACCTGCACATGCCGACCATTCGATCAACGCGCCAGTCTTACCAGTCTGCAATCTTGTGATATCATCCAAGGTCAGCGGATCCTGTGCTGTTTCCGCTGCAATATCCAATGCTTGGCCTAATACCATCCCTTCGGCACCGCTCGCCTTTGCCAGCGTCAGAGCCAGTTCCGCCCGAATTTCAGGATTTCCAACTTCTGGACGCGTGCATAATTCGAACGCCAGCGTCTGCAGGGCATCGCCTGCCAGAACAGCCGCGCCCTCATTCCACTTAACGTGCAATGTCGGTCGCCCACGTCGCAAATCGTCGTCGTCCATACACGGTAAATCGTCATGAACTAGCGAGTAGGCGTGAAGTGCTTCGATCCCGGTTGCGGGCCAAATTGCCTGCACAGGGTCAACAGCGTGCAGTCTGGCGCTCTCCATAACCAAAAAACCCCGCAGTCGCTTACCACCCTTTGTGGCGTAAGCCATCGCCCGGGTCACATCTAAGTCGTCCAGAGCACCTAACACCAGATCGAAATGCTCTTGAATGCGCGCTGCATCCTGCGCCAGTCTTTCGCGAAACATTCACTGACTTTCGACAGGTGTTGTTCCGGTTGGTTGGCCGTCAGCATCCAGAGTAATCGCAGCTACTTTTTCCTCGGCCCGCTTCAACTCGTCTTCGCAGCGCTTCTTCAGTTGCGCCCCGCGTTCGTAGAGAGCAATGGACTGATCCAAAGCCACGTCACCGCGTTCCAACTGACCCACCACAGTTTCAAGCTCTTTCATCGCCTGTTCGAAAGTCATCTGATCAACTGGGGTATCGGTCATCGTGCTGCCTTCATTAATTCTTCCACGTGGGCGCGTGTTGCCTCGGACAGTGCGTTCAGATCATACCCGCCTTCCAGAGTCGAGACGATACGACCATCACACATTTCATTTGCGATTTTGCACAATTCACCTGTGATCCACGCGAAATCGCTGGTCGTCCAATTCAAACTTGCTAAAGGATCATCCTGATGAGCGTCGAAACCAGCAGAAATGATGATCAACTCCGGTCTAAAGGCGCGTAGGCGAGGGAATGCCTGGGCCTCGTAAGCTGATCGCATCTCTGTTCCACCCGAACCAGGCGGCAGTGGAATATTCAGCACTGTTTCATAAGCGCCAGTTTCGTCTGGACGCCCAGAGCCGGGCCACAATGGCATCTGCTGACTAGTTATTACCAGTGCGCGCCTTTCATCCCACAGGAGTTCTTGCGTTCCATTTCCGTGATGCACGTCAAAATCAAATACTGCCACCCTGGACAACCCATGGTGATCCAGCGCGTGTTTGGCGGCAAGTGCGGCGTTTCCAAACAGACAAAATCCCATGGCGGTCTCTGTTTCGGCATGGTGCCCAGGTGGTCGAACAGCGCAAAACGCATTCGAGACCTCACCGCACACAACCATATCAACCGCTCGTACCGCCGCGCCAGCCGCGCGGTAGGCAGCATCGACCGATCCCGGAGACATGAACGTATCACCATCGATTTGCTTGAACCCTTCGATTGGCCGACTGTCGCGGATATCGGCGATGTAGTTGGCAGGATGCACCCTTAGAAGGTCGTCGTCGGCAGCCAATGGCGCGGTTACCCGCTTCAGATCTAGCGGTTCCAATGCGAGCAAGATATGTTCCAACCTCGCCACTCGTTCCGGATGCCCATTTGGAGTCACGTGATCAAGACAATCGGCGTGGGTCAGAAGAGCCGTCGCCATCAAATATCCCCCTCTATAAGGCGGAATACGCCATTCGGTAACATCAGTCCGGAGCCAACATGTAACCCGCACCTCTGACGGTTTGCAGATAGCGGGGTTGTTTTGGATCCTGTTCGATCTTACGACGCAAGCGTGTAATCTGTACGTCGACCGCACGCTCCTGCGCCTGCCCTTTGTCACGACCAAGATCTTCGACCAACTTGGCTCGACTAATCGGCTCACCCGGCTGTGCTGAGAAAATTTTCATCAACTGGCTCTCTGTCGCGGTCAGTCGCACCGGGTCTTCGCCCTTCCACATTTCGCCACGCTCAATGTCGTACCGGATCGGCCCCAGATGCAGAATTTTGGCTATGGCATCCTGGGCGGTCGTTTCCGGCATACGCCGCAGAATCGCGTTGATCCGCAAAAGCAGCTCCTTGGGCTCGAACGGCTTTGCCAGATAGTCATCAGCGCCAGCCTCCAACCCGGCAATTCGGTGTTCGGTTTCGCCCTTGGCCGTCAACAGCAAAATCGGTGTCGTGTGAGTCTCGCGTAGAACGCGGGTCAGGCTGACACCGTCTTCTCCGGGCATCATCACGTCCAGAACGATCAAATCGAAATCAAGCCCAGAAAGAACCCTGCGCGCATGAGCTGCGTCACGGGCCGAAGTCACCAGAAACCCGCTGCGCATCAGGAATTTCTTGAGCAAGTCCCGAATACGCTCGTCATCATCGACAATCAGAAGATGGGCGTACATATCGCTCATGAAGTTGTATCCCGCAGTTTTGTGTACGAGTGACGCATATCAGCATCCATCATTGCCTCAAGCACCTTGCGAAATCCAGCCACGGCTTCGGGGCCAGCATCTTTGTAAGCCGCCCGCATGCGCGCCCGCTGCGCATCTGACAATCTGGTTTCAAGCGCTTCACCATTTTCCGTTAAAAAAAGATGCCTCTCTCGTTTGTCAATCGTCCCCACGCGGCTTTCGACCAAACCGTCCTCGATCAAAGTGCGCAACACACGATTCAGAGACTGCTTCGTGACACCTAAAATCGCGAGCAGATTGTTAACGGTCGTTCCAGGTGCGCGGTTGATAAAATGGATCGCCCTGTGATGAGCGCGGCCATATGCCATTTGTGCCAGAATGCGATCAGGATCCGCTGTGAAACCGCGATATGCAAAGAACATTGCCTCAATCCCTTGCCGCAGTTGCTCGTCCGTCAAAAACAGCAAGCTTTCGCCCCCAAAGACCGGAGCAGGCCGGATCTCAGACATATCACGCCTCATTCGTTACACGGTTTGACTTTATGTCAGCGTTATTGACATTCCAAGGGTGGGCAGGTATCGAATCGCAATTTTTGAGCAACTTTATGTCCGATCCGGACTTAAATAGCGCAACAATCGCAAAATTGGCGATATTCAGGAGGTTGGCATGGCGGGATATGATGACCGTGACGGTTTCATTTGGATGGATGGAAAAATGGTGCCTTGGCGGGATGCCAATGTCCACATCCTTACGCATGCGATGCACTATGCCTCATCTGTTTTTGAGGGCGAACGCGCTTATAACGGCAAAATTTTCAAAAGCCGGGAACATTCCGAGCGGCTCGTTGCTTCTGCCGAAGCGCTCGATATGCCCATGCCATATTCAGTCGATCAGATTGAGGCTGCGAAGGAAGAAGCCTTGAAGACCAGCGGCCTGCAGGACGCATACGTTCGAGCACTGGTTTGGCGCGGTTCCGGCGAAGACATGGGTGTGGCATCGGCTAAAAACCCGGTGCGAATGGCGATCGCAGTCTGGCCTTGGGGAGCCTATTATGGCGACGCCAAAATGAAGGGTGCCAAGTTAGACATCGCCGAATGGAAACGCCCCAGTCCTGAGACAATACCGGTTCACGCCAAGGCTGCAGGCCTTTACATGATTTGTACAATCTCCAAGCATAAGGCCGAAGCAAAGGGATGCTCGGACGCGTTATTCATGGATTGGCGCGGTTATGTAGCCGAGGCGACAGGGGCAAATGTTTTCTTCGTCAAAGATGGCGAGGTTCACACGCCATTAGCCGATTGTTTTCTTAACGGGATCACCCGTAAAACGGTGATCCAAATGTTGAAAGACAAGGGCATAACTGTACATGAGCGCCGCATCGAACCCGAAGAGATGGCTGACTTTGAGCAATGTTGGTTAACCGGAACTGCGGCTGAAGTCACACCAGTGGGTCAAATCGGTGATTACACTTTCGAAGTTGGAGATCTAACCCGCGAGATCGCCGAGGATTACGAAAAGCTGGTCCGCTCCTGATCCCGACGAACATAGCATCTCACTAAGGCAGAGTTAGCGCTTTGTAAGCGAACCAAAATTCATGGTATTATGCAGGCAGGCGGGAAAAGGTTGGAAAATGATCGATCCGTTTGGCGAAATCCTAGCAAGGCATGACGCTGCTTCTGCCTGCGGATGCACAGGATGCGACGACGACTATTGCGCTTATGTCGAGCATCCAAATTGCATGATCCAAGCAGAAAACCGATGGGGCACAAACCAGACCCTCGGTGTTGCTCGACAACGCAAATCAATTCGCTATTTGTTTGAATCGCAGATGTCAGTGCAAACACCTGACGACCTTTAAAGCAGCGTCGAAGTAGATGCCTAAGCGCTTGGGATTTTAGAAATCAACACCACGTTGCGCTTTGATACCGGCTTGGAACGGGTGCTTTTCTTCGGTCATTTCAGTCACCAAATCGGCGTATTCGCGCAGTGCCTGTGGTGCATCACGGCCAGTCAGGAAAACGGTCGTCTTGTCTGACCTTTGTTCAACCCCTTCAATTACTTGATCTGAAGACAAATACTCGTATCGCAACGCAATATTGATCTCATCGAGAACAACCAGATCGTATTCGCCGCTTGCCATTAATGCACGCGCTTTGTCGAAGGCTGCATTTGCCGCTGCGATATCACGTTCGCGGTCCTGCGTATCCCAAGTAAACCCCTCACCCATAGTGTGCCACGTCACAAGATCACGCTCTTCAAAGAAACGGCGTTCTCCGGTTTTCCATTTACCCTTGATGAATTGTACCACTGCGACCTTCTGGCCCCAGCCCAAGGCGCGGACCACGACACCAAATGCTGCAGAGGATTTACCTTTGCCCTTGCCAGTATTTACCAGAACCAAACCGCGCTCAGGATCTACTGCCTTGGATACTTTCTTGCGGTGCTTGGCCTGCACCTTTTGCATCTTTTCCTTGTGATCCTGCGCGTCGCTCATTGGGGTACCTCGCTATTTGTCTGGGCCAACGTAGGGGAAGTTGGCAAAAGGTAAAGTCATGGTTTGTGGTCGGACAAAGACCGTGCGTTGCCACGTTCCAGCCCCAGTTGGTGCTCTCGCCAAATCACAACCACATTGCCAACTATGACAAGTGCAGCGCCGATCAAGATCGCAAAGGTCGGCAATTCATCAAACCAAACGTAGCCGATGAAAATTGCAAACAACATTGTGGTGTAGTCATAGGGTGCCAGCATTGAAGCCTGCCCAAACCGGTAAGAAGAGGTAACTAGGATTTGCGCCACGCCTCCGATCAAGCCCATTGCGATCAGGATGGCGGCCTGTTCCCATGTTGGCATGGTCCAACCCCAAAAAGCAGTCAGACCTGATAGAAGAGTCGCCGTCATCGAGAAATAAAACACGATTGCCGCTGGATGATCGACCTGAACCAGTTGGCGGATGTGAATTTGCACAAAAGCACGCGCAAATGTCGCCCCCAAAACGCACATCGCGCCAATCGTCGCAGCCAGTTCCATCTCGCTGCTACCGAGACGAGGCCATATCATGATCAGTACACCCAACAACCCGATGGCAACCGCCCCGATCCGGATCATTCGAATTCGTTCACCCAGCATCACAGCGGCCAGGATAAGAGTGAATATTGGAGTGGCATACCCGATAGCCGTGACTTCGGGCAGTGGGAGTAGACTGAGGCCTGTAAAAGTGAGACCCATCGCAGCCGTACCCAATACACCGCGCCAAAAATGTCCCATCGGTTTCCTGACCACAAAACCCTGGATGAGTTCGCCGCGCGCTACCAACCAAATGACGATAACGGGAATAGCAAAAAGTGACCGGAAGAAGACCAGCTCGCCAGGTGGAAAGTCTTCGGACAAGGCTTTGACCAACGCCGACATTGACGTGAACAAAAACAGGGCACTTAGTTTTAGCGCCACGGCAAGAATCGGTCGATGCGATGTTAAGGATTTTGCCATCGGCGCGACCCTGCGCCTTTGCAGCGCAAAGATCAACGGCGGTTGTTTAGTTGTTGGGGTTTGTCCAACTTGTTGGCAAGGGTAAACCTACTTCCTCTGCCAACTCTTGCAAAAACCCGACCATCTTCTTTACGCGGTCCTCTGCGAGTCTCTGCCCGGACACAGTCAACATGTCTTGCGGAAGTTGAAGCAGCTTTACCTTCCAATGGTCCAGTGAAAACGTCAGATCGTCCAAACGGCGCGTTTCTGCAAACGGGTCAAGCGGATCATATAGGGCCCGCCCCAATGCTCCGGATACTATAAAGGTTCGCGCAATGCCAATTGCTCCCAATGCGTCTAACCGATCTGCGTCTCGCAGAATGCGCGCCTCATTCGTTTTTGGTTGTATTTTGGCCGAGAAGCTATGCGCAGCAATTGCATGCTGAGTAGCACGTATTTGGGCAGCGTCAAATCCAAGTTCGCTCAAGATAGGCTCTGACTCCTCGGCAGAGCGACGGGAGGCCTGACCACGATCAGGATCGTCTTTGGGAAGATTTACAAGATCGTGCAGGTAACAGGCCGCCAGCAAAACCTGCATGTCCAACTTAACATCGCAAATGGCCTGAGCATTTTTCCAGACCCGATCCAAATGGGCTAGATCGTGCGCGGGATCGGTCTGCATACGGTGCAAAACAACGCGACGAAGGCTGTCGCGCAGGTCAGCCAATCCTGCCACGGTTCTCACCAATCTGGCCACGATGCAGTAACAGGTGATCAAGGATCACGCAGGCCATCATTGCCTCGCCCACCGGTACCGCGCGAATTCCAACGCAGGGGTCGTGACGACCTTTTGTAATGATCTCGGTTTCCTCGCCAGATTTTGTGATAGTCTTTCGGGTGGTCAAAATCGAAGAGGTTGGTTTGACCGCAAATCGTACTACCAAGTCTTGGCCCGTCGAAATACCGCCCAGAATACCACCAGCATGGTTTGAGCTGAATTGCGGTCCGTTCTGGCCCATGAATATCTCGTCGGCATTGGCAACACCGGTCAGTTCAGCGGCAGCCATGCCTTCGCCAATTTCTACGCCTTTGACGGCGTTTATAGACATCATCGCAGCGGCCAAATCAGTGTCTAATTTACCGTAGACAGGAGCGCCAATCCCCGCGGTTACGCCGCGGGCCACAACTTCGATCACAGCTCCAACTGAATTTCCAGACTTACGCAGATCATCCAATATGATTGCCCATTCCTTGGCAGCCTGAGCGTCGGGAGTCCAAAACGGGTTCTGTTCGATCTGCGACCAATCAAACCTTTCCCGCTCGATTTTGTGCGGGCCGATCTGGGTCATATACCCGGTAATTTGCACATTCGGGGCGATCTGTTTGATTGCCTCGCGCGCCAAACCCCCAGCCGCCACCCGCGCTGCCGTTTCCCGGGCCGAGCTGCGCCCGCCTCCACGATAGTCGCGGATTCCGTATTTCTGCCAATAGGTGATATCTGCATGACCCGGCCGGAACTTGTCTATGATATCGCCGTAGTCTTTTGAACGCTGATCAGTGTTCTCGATCATCAATTGGACTGGGGTGCCGGTGGTTTGTCCCTCGAAAACGCCGGACAGGATTTTCACTTGATCAGGTTCACGTCGCTGAGTGGTGAATTTATTCTGCCCGGGCTTACGTCTGTCCAACCAGTGTTGGATCATGTTTTCGTCGATCGCGACTCCCGGCGGACATCCATCTACAGTTGCACCCAACGCCGGCCCATGGCTTTCACCCCAGGTGGTGACACGAAAGAGATGGCCAAAGCTGTTCATTGACATATGGAGTGCTCCTTTGGGAATCGTGATTAGCGGTCAAGTGCTTTGGCCTCAAGCGGATTTGCAGCTGGGGCGCCGCGGCCCCAACCCAACTCTCTTTACGCAGCGGCAGCCAACCCGGCGCGGGTCTTTGCTACTTTTAGTGCTGCATGGGCCGCTTCGCGACCCTTTTGAATAAAATGATCACGATAGATGGCATTGTGATGGTCTGTTTCCTGATATTGGTGAGGGGTTAGAGAAACCGACAAGACAGGGACCCCGGAATCCATACCTGCACGCATCAAACCGTCAACCACTGCCTGCGCCACGAAATCGTGCCGATAAATACCACCGTCGACCACAAAGGCCGCGCAAGCAACCGCGGTGTAGCGACCTGTCTGGGCCAAATCTCGGGCAAGCAGCGGCATCTCGAACGCACCAGGTACGTCGTATACATCGACTTGTTCGGCGGGTATCAGCTCTAGAAATCCCTCTAGCGCGCGATCTACGATATCGGAATGCCAGTTGGCCTTAACAAAAGCGTAGCGGGTGTGTGTCATCTTGATCTCCTTTCGCAACAGACACGTCACCCAAGGCGATCACGAGCAGACACACCGCATCACCGGTACGCTGCACGTTCTCTTTCATCCGGACTTTAACCGTCGGCTCTGGCCTCTCACCAGATCTGCTGGACACCTCAAAAATCGAGGCCGCTCGCGGGCTTACGGGACATCGCCCGCATACCGCCGGTGGGGAATTCCGCCCCGCCCTTAGAACAATGCAGACCTTGCCAAGGACTGCGGCGTACTGCAAGAGCTATAAGCAGGAGAATACGCATGCACCCCAACCCATCTTTTCATGCCGATGATCGGAGCCGAGACATTGCTTTTGCAAGGGATCGAGCGTTTGGCACTCTGGCTGTTTCGACCGATGACTCGCCGTTACTAAGCCATATTCCATTTCTGATGGACGAAGACGGAAACACAGCCGAACTTCATCTTTTGCGTTCCAACCCAATCGCGCGGGCACTTAATAAACCGCAGCCAGCGCGAATCGCGGTGCTGGGTCCGGATGGTTACATTTCGCCTGATTGGTATGGAATCGACGATCAAGTGCCTACCTGGAATTACCTGGCAGTTCATTTGATTGGAGTGCTGGAGTTGCTGCCTCAGAGAAAATTACTGGATTTGCTGGACCGGCAGTCAGCGTTTTACGAAAATCGGTTACTACCAAAACCTCCGTGGGCAACAGGAAAAATGACGGATGAGACGTTGCAAAGGATGATGCGCATGATTGTGCCTTGCCGATTGCAAATCGACGACATTCAGGGCACATGGAAGCTAAGCCAGAACAAATCCGACACTGTCCGGTTGTCTGCCGCCGATGGCGTCGCGATGGGCGGAATTGGTTCCGAGCTTGATGCATTGCAGGCGCTTATGCGCGACGCTACCGAAGGCGCGACCTGAAACCAATTTTGCTCTCAAATTTCACAACCAAGTCCCATTCCGGAGAAAAACATGCAGTTGTATCATAGTTCGACCTCGCCCTACGTCCGTAAAGTAATGGTAGTGCTTCACGAGACCAACCAGTTGGCAGATGTCGAATTAAAGACAGTGGCGACTACTCCTGTATCTCCGGCCGATCAACTTTTTGGCAAAGCACCGCTGACCAAAGTGCCGGCCTTGGAACGCCCTGATGGCCCGACATTGTTCGACAGTAGGGTGATTTGTTCATATCTGGATAGCCGTGCGCAAGCCGGGCTGTATTCCGACGGTTCCCGATATTGGGATATCCGGACTCTGGAGGCACTGGCTGATGGTATTTTGGATGCCGCTCTTCTGATTACGTATGAGGAGCGCCTCCGACCTGAAGAAAAACAATGGAATGAGTGGGCCGACGCACAATGGGGCAAAGTTGAACGCGCCTGTACTGCGCTGAACCAGCATTGGATGGCGCATTTGTCTGAACCGCTCGACATGGGGCAAATCGCAGTTGGTTGCGCGCTGGGCTACCTTGACCTGCGGCATGACGCTCGTGCTTGGCGCAGCGGAAACGATGCACTGGCCAATTGGTTTGCGGAATTCGGCGAACGACCAAGCATGGTTGCAACGCGCCCGCCCAGTTAAACAGTTCGCAATAGGTCTAAATCAGTCCGACATTCTTCGACCAAACTCCGCCGATTGGTCACGAAAAGCATTTGGAGCGTAGCATTCTAAGCGCCATTACGACTCAGCGGGTCCAAGAACAGCCGAATCGCCGCAGGTTGATTCGGCTGTTCAGAAAAACCTGACGCGGAGAATCACTAAAAAAGCCTGCTGCTAAGCAACAAATTTCCCAGATGCGGCGTATTGCGCGTTTATGACCGCTAGACGAACACTATTCTCCCCGATAGACAGCGCGGTTAAGACGCCGCATTCGTGCGGTGCGCGAGCTATTTGCCCGTACGCGGGCGCCAGACAATCGGAGATTACCTCGTGTCCCACGCAGAAGACCACGAAGGCACCCGCAGAGACTTTCTGTATTACGTCGCTGGCGGCGCAGGTGTCGTTGCGACAGGTGCAGCCGTATGGCCCCTGATCAATCAAATGAACCCTTCGGCAGATGTTCAGGCTCTGTCCTCGATCCGGGTGGATGTCAGCGGGGTCGAGCCGGGTACGCAATTGACCGTCAAGTGGTTGGGCAAGCCCGTCTTTATCCGTCACCGGACCGGAGCAGAAATCGCGGAAGCCCAGGAACAAGATGCTGAAGGAACTGGCGCGCTGCCGGATCCGCTGGCCCGAAATGCAAACCTGAACGCGGATGCGCCGGCAACGGACGCCAACCGCGTCATGCCGTCGCCGGAAGGTGAAGCACCAGGTGCCTGGATCGTTCAGATGGGCGTTTGCACACATTTAGGTTGTGTGCCTTTGGGCGATGCCGGCGATTTCGGAGGCTGGTTCTGCCCCTGCCACGGATCACACTATGATCTGGCCGGCAGGATCCGCAAAGGACCCGCGCCTGAAAACCTTCCTGTTCCGCCCGCGGAATGGACCGACAACAGCACAATCAGACTCGGCTAAGGGAGAGCCAAGATGTCAGGAATTCCCCACGATCATTATGAGCCGAAGACCGACGGAGAAAAGTGGCTGAACAGCCGACTCCCGATCGTAGGCTTGTTGTACGATACACTCATGATCCCAACGCCTAAAAACCTGAACTGGATGTGGATTTGGGGCATCGTCCTGACTTTCTGTCTGGCGTTGCAGATCATAACCGGAATTGTTCTGGTGATGCATTACACTCCGCATGTCGATCTGGCCTTTGCCAGCGTCGAGCACATCATGCGCAATGTGAATGGTGGCTACTTTATCCGCTACTTGCACATGAACGGCGCATCGTTGTTCTTTGTTGCGGTTTACATTCATATCTTCCGCGGCCTGTACTACGGGTCCTACAAATCTCCGCGCGAGATTACGTGGATCATCGGGATGCTGATCTATCTGATGATGATGGGCACGGCTTTCATGGGATACGTCCTGCCTTGGGGCCAGATGTCTTTCTGGGGCGCGACTGTGATAACTGGCCTGTTTGGTGCGATTCCGTTTGTGGGCGATGCGATCCAAACCTGGCTATTGGGCGGTCCTGCGGTGGACAACGCTACGCTGAATCGCTTTTTCTCACTGCACTATTTGTTGCCATTTATCATCGCGGCTCTGGTTGTCGTGCATATCTGGGCTTTCCACACCACTGGCAACAACAATCCGACCGGTGTAGACGTTCGTCGCACGTCTAAAGCTGACGCCGAAAAAGATACTCTTCCTTTCTGGCCATACTTTGTGATCAAAGACTTGTTCGCGCTTGCGGTCATTTTGGTGGTGTTCTGGGCCATCGTCGGCTTTATGCCGAATTATCTGGGCCACCCGGACAACTACATCGAAGCCAACCCGCTGGTCACTCCTGCGCACATCGTTCCAGAATGGTACTTCCTGCCGTTTTACGCGATCCTGCGCGCATTTACTGGTGAGGTCTGGGTTGTACAAATCGCCAGCTTCATCACAGGCGGCATCATCGATGCGAAGTTCTTTGGCGTTCTGGCCATGTTCGGAGCAATCCTTGCGATGGCACTGGCTCCGTGGCTGGACACATCAAGCGTGCGTTCTGGGAAATACCGACCGATGTTCAAATGGTGGTTTTACCTCTTGGTCATCGATTTCTTTGCGCTGATGTGGCTGGGCGCTATGCCTGCAGAGGAGCCTTACGCAACTTTCTCGCTGATCGCGTCTGCGTATTGGTTTGCTTACTTCTTCGTAATCCTGCCGATCCTTGGGGTAATTGAGAAACCACAGGCTCCGCCAGAAACCATCGAAGAAGACTTCAACGCGCATTATGGCAAGGCTGACGCCGATGCCACGCCGGCAGAGTAAGAAGAGGGACCGGAAACATGTTCAAGAAACTTGCAATCGGTGCCGCGCTTGCTCTGGCCGTTGCTCCTGTAGCTTCAAATGCTGCAGGTGGTGGTGAACAGCACGTCGAGGATTTTCATTTCTCTTTCGAAGGTCCGTTTGGCACTTACGATGAAAGCCAGTTGCAGCGTGGTCTTCAGGTCTACACCGAGGTCTGCGCGGCTTGCCACGGCCTAAGATACGTGCCCCTTCGCGACCTAGAAGCTCTGGGTTATTCAGAAGAACAGGTCATCGCTTACGCGGCGGGCAATTTCGAAGTGTTCGATCCCGAACTGGATGATTTCCGTCCGGCGATCCCAACAGACCACTTCCCTGAAAACAACGGGGTTGGTGCGCCAGACCTCAGCTTGATGGCAAAAGCCCGAGCTGGGTTCCACGGTCCATATGGCCTGGGGATCAATCAGTTGTTCAAAGGTATGGGCGGTGCCGAGTACATCGCTTCGTTGCTGGATGGGTATACTGGAAAAGAAAAGGAAGAGGCTGGTTCGGTTCTGTATGAGAATACTGCTTTCCCCGGTGGTTGGATTTCCATGGCGCCTCCGCTGGCGGATGACCAAGTCGAATATGCAGATGGCCATGCCGCGACCGTTGAAGAGATGTCAAAGGATGTCTCGGCATTCCTGATGTGGGCCGCAGAACCCAAGATGATGGATCGCAAGAACGCAGGTTTTGTCGGCGTTTTGTTCCTGACCATTTTGTCGGTGATTTTGTACCTGGTGAACAAACGCCTGTGGGCGCCTGTTAAGGGCAAAAGGCACTAGAGCCATCCTATTGGCTGAATTTGAAAACCCCCGCTCCTGCTGGAAGCGGGGGTTTTTTTCGGAATCGTGTGACTTACCTTGGAACAGGCATCCTCCCGTTTGTCGACGGACTAATTTATCCCCATAAACTCATCAAGCTATTAGCTGTGTCAAAGAATGCCCAGTAATCGTCGCGTTAACAATCTTCCCTTCTTGCTGTGGCGCTTGGAACGTGACTTCGGTGAACTGCTCTGTGCGTCCCATGCAAGGGTTTTCCATTAAGATGCGATGAGATTTTCCGATCTGGGCGGCCAAGTGTTTTGCAACCTGACTTTCACCTGCTTTGCGCAGGCGCGCGGCTCTGTCCTTGATCACCTTTCCATTCACTTGTTGCGGAATCCGCGCCGCGGGGGTGCCGGCGCGTTTGGAATAGGGGAAGACATGCAACCACGTCAGATCGCACTCAGCAACAAGTCGCAAGGAATTTTCGAAATGTGTTTCTGACTCTGTCGGAAATCCAGCAATTATATCCGCGCCGAAAGTAATGTCAGGGCGAAGCTTTCGAGCCTCTTCCGTAAACCGGATGGCATCATCGCGCAGGTGGCGGCGTTTCATACGCTTGAGGATCAGGTCGTCTCCATGCTGCAATGATAAATGCAGATGCGGCATCAGGCGCGGTTCAGTTGCAATGGCTCGCATAAGGTTTTCGTCAACTTCGATGGAATCGATCGAGCTGATCCGCAGACGCGGAAGGTCAGGGACCAACTTTAGGATACGCATCACCAGATCGCCCAGCTTGGGCTGCGCGGGCAGGTCGGCGCCCCAAGACGTCAAATCCACCCCTGTCAAAACGACCTCGTTGTAACCTTTGTCGACGAGGCGCTTGATTTGATCCACCACGACGCCCGCAGCAACGCTTCGGGAATTTCCACGCCCGTAGGGTATGATGCAAAAAGTGCAGCGGTGATCGCAGCCATTCTGAACCTGCACATATGCGCGTGAGCGGGTGCCGAACCCGTCAATCAGATGCCTTGCCGTTTCTGTGACAGACATGATGTCGTCAACTTGCACCGCCTCGGTCTCACCAATGAAGTCTGCCGCCATGCTCTTCCAGGTCTCGGGCCGCATTTTTTCACTGTTCCCAAGCACTGCGTCGACCTCATCCATCTGGACAAATGTGTCAGGCTCGGTCTGCGCGGCACATCCAGTGACAATCAGGCGGGCCTCTGGATTTTCCCGCCGAAGTCTACGAATTTCCTGACGGGCTTTCCTAACAGCCTCGGCAGTAACGGCGCATGTGTTAACGATTACGGAGCCCCTCAAGCCTGCCTGTTGCGACAGCTCTTTCATAGCCTCAGTCTCGTATGCATTCAGGCGACAACCCAATGTTGTGAATATCGGGGCGCTCATGCCAGAGACCTCAGAAACTCCGGTGTCAGCGTGCCAGAAAACACGTGGCACGTTGGGCCTGTCATCCAGACCCCATCGTCGCGCCAATTGATCCAGATCCTACCACCATCCAGTTCAATCTGCACTGTGCGCCCGGTCAATCCACGCCGCGCTGCTGCAACAGCAGTCGCGCAAGAGGACGATCCGGATGCCAGCGTTATTCCAACACCTCGTTCCCAAACCCGCATCCGCAATTGATCCGGTCCGGTGACTTGAGCAACCTGAACATTGGTGCGTTCCGGATAAAGAGGATGATGTTCATACCTCGCTCCAAACTCTTCCAATGATACAGCTTCGGCATTTTCGACAAAGAACGTGCAGTGCGGATTGCCCATACCCGTCGCGGTCGGCCCACCTTCGATTGGCAACTCCAATGTGTCCAGTTCTTCGGCAAGTGGAACCTCATTCCAGTTCAGTTGTGGTTGACCCATGTTCACCGAGGTCAGGCCGTCTCCGGCATCGCGGGCCAAGAGGTAACCCCGCGCGGTTTTCAAAGTCAGTTCCGACTTACCGGATTCTTCCATAAGGAAACGGGCAATACATCGTGTGGCGTTTCCGCAAGCCGCTGATGTCGATCCATCGGCATTATAAAATACCAAGTTCGCATCGACGTCCCCTGCCTCAATGACAGCGAGTTGATCAAATCCAACACCGAACTGGCGGTGCCCAATTCCTCTTGCCAACGCGGGCGTGACCGCGACCGCCTGTGCGCGGGCGTCTACAATGACGAAGTCATTTCCCAGCCCATGCATTTTCATGAAGGGCAAACCGATGTCATTTGTATGTCGCATGGCGGCCATATAACGATGGTCAGGAAATGATTCCACCCTCTCTGGAAGATTCATGAAAAAAGGGGTTGACCCCTTCGCCCCACCTGCCTAATTAGGCCGCCTATCGGGGCGCCGGACACAAGTTTTATGTCGGCGGAAATGGGTGCAAATTAAGGTCTTGAACCCGATCAGGAAAATACCTTAGAGAGCACCACGGGTCGATTAGATCCAAGAAAGAGTGGGCCGTTAGCTCAGTTGGTAGAGCAACTGACTTTTAATCAGTGGGTCACAGGTTCGAATCCTGTACGGCTCACCACTTTTTCAAATTGTCTGACGCCGAATTGCCAAGTTCTCTATTGGTTACCCTCCTCGGGTTTAAGATTCGACTAAAAGCAATTTGCCTAAACAGGCATCTTTGTATTCAGTCCCAGACTGAATTTCTAATGCCGCCGATTTAAACCAAGGCAGGTCTAGCCCTGTTTTAGACCGTTTAACCCTTGGAAATTAGTCCATCTGGCTACAGCTTGGAAAATCCATCGTTTCCAAGTGGAACTCGGTCAGCTTTCACAGCTGGTTCAATACTGCTTGCAACGACAGCAGAGGATACTATGAACTTTCCCGGCAAGGGATGACAGTTTCAAAAAGTTCTCCACCACGACGCATTCGCACTTTGCAAACCTGGTTTTCCGTGACCGTCAGAAGATTGGAGATTTCTGCATCGCCGACTAGCAGTTGAGCAATCTGTACAGCTTGTTGCGCACGCTCCTGTGAGCTTATTTTTCCTGATAGAACGATCGTTCCTCCGAGATCGTGGACACTGACCAGTTCGTCGGGAAGAAGTTCGCGGATCTGTGCCTCAACTTCAGCTGGATCAACGATTTCGACTGCAGGTTCTGGCTCGACCTTCTCCGGCTTTGGCTCTGGCATTGGAGGTGCCTCTTGGATGCGCACATTCAGTAGGTTCGATATTTTCCCTTGCGCGTAATGTCCCGCCACCTCAAGTGCCTTGCTGACCACCTCTGGGCCTGACACAGATCCGGTAAGAACGAAGCCGTCGTTCGCGGAAAGGACTTTAATCTCTTCATCTGGCAAAACTTCTGTCAGACGGCGCTGTAATTCCGTTGTGTCCGGTGAAACGCGTATGTCGATCGAAGAAATTATGCTGCTGTCATCCCGAGTCAGCATCAGGGTCGTGCGACCCGGATTCTTACCCAAGATGTAAAGGGAAGTACCTGTTATCGACGAAATATCAGCGATGTCCGCGTTCGCGATGAAAACTTCGCTAAATGGCTCCGCGCTTTCTATGGCAACCGCACCATCAGCGACAACCTCGACAGTTTGCGTCGCCGCGTTCGCCTCAATCTTTATAGTGGCGCCGGCGAATGCAGGCGCGCCAATCAACGTAACGGTAGCGACCGCTATGTAGACTATCCAGCTCAGTCCGTTTTTCATAATCGAAGACCTCAACATTAGCACTTTTTTGGGCAGATTAGTCGTCCTGCCGGAAAAAGTGTGGCTGAAAAAGAAGTCGAAATCGGGAGCAAAATTTAGAAAACTATGTGACCACAAAATGTCATATTTTGCTGTCCGCATTGGGCTCAATCTGGGCAGTTGCTTAGGACCGTGGCCGAAAAGATCATCCGTCCGCGTGTGTCACAGCCCGTTGATAAAGATGCCACGTGGTGTGGCCAAGGATCGGCAGCGTGAAGACAAGACCCAGAAAAGCTGGAACCAAAGACAGTAGCATAGTTACCGAAATGATCGCCGCCCAGGTGAGCATGACCGCTGGGTTTTCTGTGACGACGTGAATGGACGTCAGCATGGCGGAAACGAAATCAGTTTCCTGATCAAGCAACATGGGCATAGACACGACAGTTAATGAGAACAACGCAAGCGACAAAAATGCGCCCACGCAGGTACCAATTGCAAGGAAAGTCCAACCCTGTGAAGTAAAGAACAAGGTGTTCAAAAATCCGTCAAAATCCGAGAAAGACGCATCCTTCAGGATGATCGCCAGCCATAGCCGAACCTGGTAAATCCACACCCAAAAAATGAACAGGGTGACAAAGGCCATCCAGCCCATTTCTCGTTTGTGTTGATTAGCCATGACAGAAAGTATTTCAGACCAACCGAAATTCTCTCCCTTCTGTAGTCGGCGGGACATCTCATAAAGCCCGGCCGCGGCGAAAGGTGCGACTAGCGGGAAGCCGACCGCGGCGGGAATGATCATCCAAATCTTTCCCAGCCAGACAAGGCACCAAACAAACAGGATTCCGAAAGCTGCATAAAATAGGCCAAAGAAACCGCTCATCAAAGGACGAGCCAGAAAGTCGGAAAATCCAGCTTTAAGCGAGGACGTGATATCACCTGCAGTCACCTTGTTGACCCTTGGCATCGCCCGCTGCTGTGGCGTCACATTGTCCGGTGGTATGGGACCCGTGGTTTTGGATGTCATGACAAACCCCTCCCAAAGCATAAAGACGCGTTGGCCTATTTGCCAACGGACCCCGTGGTGAAACAGGCATCCCTCCGCTGAATATGAAACTGCATCAGCTGACGCATAAGGGCAAGGGGACAGAAAGGCGGTCGGGGCCAACCGATACGTTACTTGCTCCCCTGCGTCAGTTCCCAGAGCCAATCGGACATTCGACTTTCGCCGCCAGATCGTGTTTCCGCAGAAAGCTCATCTGAAGTGCATTGTTGGTCGAGTTTTTGTTGAAGATCTGAGTTTGTGATATTGTGGAGTTTAATTGTTGATCGGAATTTGTTTTGTTTAGATAC